>JBFWIY010000216.1:0-5679 GCA_050255855.1 Desulfovibrionaceae bacterium | reverse complement strand
CGCGAAGATCGCCCCGGAGCAGCTCACGCACATCAACGCCCACGGCACCTCCACCACCCTCAACGACCTGTGCGAGAGCCGGGCCATCAAGGACGTGTTCGGCGAACACGCCTACAAGATGCCCATCTGCTCCAACAAGTCCCAGATCGGCCACCTGCTGGGCGGCGCGGGCGGCGTGGAGGGCGTGTTCACCACCCTGAGCATCGCCAACTCCACCGTCCCCTCCACCGTGAACCTGGAGACCCCGGACCCCGACTGCGACCTGGACTACGTCCCCGAGGGCCCGCGACACTGCGACATCGAATACGCCCTGAGCAACTCCTTCGGCTTCGGCGGCACCAACGCCTGCGTGGTGTTCAAGAAGTTCGAGGGCTGACGGATCGTTCAACGATCCGTCCCAAGAACGACATCGCCCACAAGCCCGGCCCGACCGGCACAACGAGGTATCCGTCATGGAAGAACTGCTCATCCAGGATCCGGAACTGGCCGCCACCATCCTCGGCGAAATCGACCGCCAGGTAGGCTGCCTTGAGCTCATCGCCAGCGAGAACTTCACCTCCACGGCCGTGCGCCAGGCCATGGGCTGCGTCATGACCCACAAGTACGCCGAGGGCTACCCGGGCAAACGCTACTACGGCGGCTGCGAGTTCGTGGACCAGGCCGAGGAGCTGGCCCGCGAGCGCGTCAAGGCCCTGTTCGGCGCGGGCTACGCCAACGTCCAGCCCCACTCCGGCTCCCAGGCCAACATGGCCGTGTACTTCGCGGCCCTGCAGCCGGGCGACACCATCCTGGGCATGGACCTCACCCACGGCGGCCACCTCACCCACGGCAGCCCGGTGAACTTCTCCGGCAAGCTCTTCAACTTCGTGTCCTACGGGGTCAACCGCGAGACCGAGCGCATCGACTACGACCAGGTCCTGGAGCTGGCCAAACAGCACAAGCCCAAGATGATCGTGGCCGGGGCCTCGGCCTACCCCCGCATCATCGACTTCCCGCGCCTGCGCCAGATCGCCGACGAGGTCGGGGCCTATCTCATGGTGGACATGGCCCACATCGCGGGCCTCATCGCCGCGGGCGAGCACCCGAGCTGCATCGACTACGCCCACTTCACCACCTCCACCACCCACAAGACCCTGCGCGGCCCGCGCGGCGGCATCATCCTGGCCGCCGAGGACCAGGAAAAGCCGCTCAACTCCACCATCTTCCCGGGCATCCAGGGCGGCCCGCTCATGCACATCATCGCCGCCAAGGCCGTGGCCTTCGGCGAGGCCCTCCAGCCCGCCTTCGTGGAGTACCAGGCCCAGGTGGTGAAGAACGCCAAGACCCTGGCCTCGGCCCTGAGCGAGGCGGGCTTCCGCCTGGTGTCCGGCGGCACGGACAACCACCTGATGATGGTGGACCTGACCGACAAGGACATCACCGGCAAGGACGCCCAGATCGCCCTGGAGGCCGCGGGCATCACGGTGAACAAGAACACCATCCCCTTCGAGACCAAGAGCCCCTTCGTCACCTCGGGCATCCGCATCGGCACCCCGGCGCTGACCACCCGCGGCATGATCGAAGAGGACATGATCGTGGTGGCCGAGGCCATCACCACGGTGCTGGAGAACATCAAGCAGGAGTCGGTCATCGCCGAGGTCCGTCAGGAAGTGGAGGAGTTCGCCCGCGAATTCCCGCTCTTCGCCTGGTAGGCCGCCCCGCCGACCGCGCCCGGGGCGGGGCCCGCAGCCCCGCCCCGGCCCCCCCGCCCGCAGCCCAGGAGGATTCCCCATGCCCCGCATGCCCTGGCCGGACTACTTCATGCGCATCGCCTTCCTGGTGAGCGAACGCTCCACCTGCCTGCGCCGCAAGGTGGGGGCCATCGCCGTGCGCGACAAACGCATCCTGGCCACGGGCTACAACGGCGCGCCCACCGGCCTGGCCCACTGCGAAGAGGTGGGCTGCCTGCGCGAGCAGCTCAGGGTCCCCTCGGGCGAACGCCACGAACTCTGCCGCGCCCTGCACGCCGAGCAGAACGTCATCACCCAGTGCGCCGTGCACGGCGTGTCCCTCAAGGACGCCGAGATCTACTGCACCACCCAGCCCTGCATCATCTGCACGAAACTGCTCATCAACTGCCAGATCAAGGCCATCTTCTACGCCGAGTCCTACCCGGACGAGCTGTCCCAGCAGATGCTGGCCGAGGCCGGAGTGCACCATGAGCGCCTGTCCGGATCCTGGCGCGACTAGCGCCCCGCCCCCCGGCCCCCAGTCCGGTCCCCAGCCCGGCCCGCGCGCCGAGATCGACGCCCGCTGCATGGCCCGCGCCGTGGCCCTGGCCCGGCTCGGCCGCCCGGCCACGGCCCCCAACCCCTGCGTGGGCGCGGTGCTGGCCGACGAGACCGGCCGCATCCTGGCCGAGGGCTGGCACGAGCGCTTCGGCCAGCCCCACGCCGAGCGCAACTGCCTGGCCCAGGCCCGGGAGCGCGGCGTGGACCCGAGCCAGGCCACCCTCTACGTCACCCTGGAGCCCTGCAACCACCACGGCAAGACCCCGCCCTGCACCGACGCCGTGCTGGCCGCCCGCATCCCCCGCGTGGTGGTGGGCTGCGCCGACCCCAACCCCGCGGCCCAGGGCGGCCCGGACCGCCTGCGCGCCGCCGGGGTGGAGGTGGTGGTGGGCGTGCTGGAGGACGACTGCCGCGAGCTCATCGAGGACTTCACCCTCTGGAAATCTTCCGACCTGCCCTTCGTGACCCTGAAGCTGGCCGCCACCCTGGACGGCCGCATCGCCCCGCGCCTGGGCCGCCGCCAGGCCGTGTCCGGCCCGGCCAGTTTCGCCGACGTCCAGCGCCTGCGCGCCGCGACCCAGGCCGTGCTGGTGGGCGGCGGCACCCTCACCCTGGACGACCCCAGCCTGACCCGCCGCGCCCCCACGGGCAAGCCCGCCGATGGCCAGCCCGACGACCATCCCGACGACCAGCCCCTGGCCGTGGTGGTCACGGGCTCGCTCCCCGGCCCGGATTCGGACCTGACCCTGCTCACCCGCCGCGCGGACCAGACCGTGCTCCTCACCGGGGAGGCCGCCGCGGCCTCGGCCCTGACCCGGCCGCTCACCGCCCGCGGGGTGCGCGTCTGGGGACTGCCCGCGGCCCCCGGCGGCCCCGACGGCCCCGGCCGGGGTCTGGACCTGCGCGCCGGGCTGGCCCGCCTGCGCGCCGACCTGGGCGTGCACCGCGTGCTCTGCGAGGGCGGCGGCCGCCTGGCCACCAGCCTGCTGGACGCCGGGCTGGTGCACGAGTTCATTCTCTACCTGGCCCCGCGCATCCTGGGCGACGACAGCGCCACCCCGCTGGCCACGGGCCGCGCCTGCCCGGACATGGCCCAGGCCCTGGGCTTCACCATCCGCCGCGTCTCCCGCAGCGGCGAGGACCTCAAGATCGAACTGCGCCCCCGGGCCTGACCCCCCCCAAAAAAGCGACGGCGGAGGGGGCCTCACGGCCCGTTTGTCGGGGCCTTCCCTTTTCCGTCGCCCCATCCTGTCCCGATTCCTTTCCGCCGCCCGTTCCCGTGCCGATATTCTTCCGTTGTTCCGCCCCCGCCATTCTCGCCCCCCTCTCCACGCCTCCGCCGCCCCCTCTCAGCGCCCCGCCGCCCCCTCCCCACGCCCCTTCTCGCCCCTCCCCTCGCCCCTCCCCGCCCCGGAACGCCCGCTCCGCGTCTTGCCCCCGGACCGGGCATGGCCTATGCTCGAATCAACCCGGAGGCCCCGCATGCTCCCCTGGCAGTACTCCCGCCCCCGCCCGGCCCCGCCCGCCCGGCACGATTACGACGACCCCGGGGAGGACCACCCGCGCATGGCCGACGGCGTTGTCGCCACCCCGGCCGGGGAGGTGGTGCGCGTGCGCACCCGCGTGGGCCTGGGCGAGCGCCTGGCCGCCCTGGCCGCCGGGCTGGAGCCCGAACGCGCCGCCCACCACGTGGTCCCGGCCCTCTACGCCGTGGGCGACCCCGGCCCGGACACCCCGGTGCTGGCCTGCTCCAACCACAAAAGCGAATTCGACGCCCTGCGCACCGGCCTGGGCCGCTCCCGCACCGGGCGCAACGCCTGGATCCTGGTCCTGGACACCCAGGGCCGCCGCGCCTGGACCGCCGCCCGCCAGGGCTACGCAACCACCTCCGGCCTCATGGCCGCGGCCGAGGCCGCCAACCTGCGCGCCATCGCCCCCCACGGCGTGCTCCTGCTCCCGCCCCAGTTCGCCACGGTCCTCTCCCTCCAGGAGGCCGCCGAGGCCACCGGCTTCGAGGCGGTCTGGGGCCCGCACCGCCCGGACGACGCCGGGGCCTGCCTGGACGCCGGGCTGCGTTGCGACGAGGCCATGCGCCGCCCCCGCTTTCCCCTGGCCGAACGCCTGGCCCTGGCCCCCGCCGCCCTGTGGCGGCTGCGCCGGGTCGCCTTCTGGGCCCTGGTGGCCTGTCTGGTCCTCTCCGCCCCGGGCCCCTGGGGCCTGTCCATGCGCCACGCCGCGGCGGACGGCCAGCTCCTGGCCCTGGCCCTGCTCCTCGGGGTCCTGGCCGGGGCCGTGCTGACCCCCGCGCTCCTGCCCTGGCTGCCCGGCCGCGCCCTGGCCGTGCGCGGGGCGTGCGCCGGGCTCCTGGCCGCCCTGCCCCTGGTCCTGGCCCTGGGGGCGCGCCCCGGCCCCCTGGCCTCGGCCGCCTTGACCCTGGCCGTCGCGGCCACGGCCTCGCGCCTGGCCTCGGACCTGGCCCGCACCCCCGAACATCCGGAACTTGCCGACGCCGCCGGGGACCCCCGGCGCTTCGGACCCTGGCAATGGATCGCCGCCGCCCTGGCCGTCATCCTCTGGCTGTTCCGCGGCCTCACCCCCGGCGGACTCTGAACCCGTCCAATCTGGAGGAGATGCCGATGAGCGACGTGGCGGATCGGGCCGTGGCCCTGTTTCGGGACGATGGTTTTCTCTGCGCCGAGGCCGTGCTCCTGGCCGTGTGCGAGGCCCTGGGTCTGGAGTACGACGCCGTGCCCCGCGTGGCCACGGGCCTGTGCAGCGGCCTGTCGCGCGCGGGCGGCCCCTGCGGCGCGCTCCTGGGCGGAGTCCTGGCCGTAAACCTGGCCCACGGCCGCGACCACGCCGAACCCAAGGACGCCCGCGTCCAGCTCATGGCCTGCTACAGCCGGGTCAACAAGCTGGTGAACGCCTTCCGCGAAAACTTCGGGGCCACGGACTGCACCACCCTGTGCGGCTGCGACCTCACCACCCCGGAAGGCCAGCTCCGCTTCCAGGCCGAAGACGTGGCCAAAAACCGCTGCTTCGCCCTCATGCGGGAGGCGGCCGAGATGGCCCTGGACGCTGCCGACTCTTAGCGGATGGCGTGAAAAATCCGCGATGGCTGCGTTGCTGCGGCCGGGGCAGAGCCTCACGGACAGGAGTCCGCTTCGGCCCTGCCCCGGCCTTGCGCCTTGCCCTCTCGGTTTTTGACGCCATCCGCCCGGACCGGGAGCGGGCAGGGGGCGGCCAAAGGGAAAGGCGGAAAGCGGGAATGTGAAAACGACCCGGGACGGTTGATGTCCCGGCCCGTTCGGTTGTGCGCGCGGCGTGAAAAATCCGCCATGGCTGCGTTGCTGCGGCCGGGGCAGAGCCTCACGGACAGGAGTCCGCTTCGGCCCTGCCCCGGCCTTGC
>JBFWIY010000215.1:0-5690 GCA_050255855.1 Desulfovibrionaceae bacterium | reverse complement strand
GTATCCCTCCATGGTCAGCAGATGGCCCATGGCCATGCGCATCATATGGCTGTCGTCCACCACCAGAATGGTCTTCTTGTCCACGCCGGGCCTCCTGGGGGCGTTCCCCCGGGCCTTGCCAAACAAGAAGCGTGCCGACGCCCGGATCCCAAGCCCATCCGGCCCCCGGCCCGGGGCGCGGCGGGCCGGGCCCCGGCCGCCGCGTCGGAAAACGGACGCCCGCCGGCCGCAAAAAAAGGGCGGGCCCGAACTTCCGTTCGGGCCCGCCCGGCGTGACGATGGATCCCCCGCCTAGGCGGAGCGGATCTCGATGCGGCGCGGCAGCAGCTTTTCGGCCTTGGGCAGCACGAGCTCCAGCACGCCGTCCTTGAGGTTGGCCTTGATGCGCTCGCGGTCCACCATGTCGGAGACCGTGATGGTCCGGCGGTACTCGCAGGCCCCGAACTGGACCTCCACGTACTTCTCGCCCTCGCCGCCCAGGGGCGCGGTGCGGCCGGTGACCGTGAGCTCGGACTCGCTCAGGTCGATGCCCAGGGCCTCCTTGGCCACCCCCGGCATGTCCATGAACACGTGATACCCGTCCTCGCGCTCCAAAATGTCCGTGGCCGGACGGACCCGGGGCAGGGCCTTTTCCTCGGCCTGGGATACGTTCTTCTCGCTCATGTTCGCTTCCTCCTACGCCACGTCGATGCTGATCTTCTTGGGCCGGGACTCCTCGGCCTTGGGCAGGGTCACGGTGAGCACGCCGTCGCGCAGCACCGCGGCGACCTTGTCGCGCACCACGGGCACGTTGAGCCGCACCACGCGCTGGAACGGTCCGGCCGGGCGCTCCTGGCGGAAGTACCGGCCCTCCTCGGCCCGGCGCTCGCCGCGCACCACCAGGCTCTGCTCCGTGAGCGTCAGCTCCACGTCGTCCATGCCCAGCCCGGGCACTTCGCAGCGCACGTAAATATTGTCCCCGTCCTCGCTCAGGTTCAGGGGCGGGTAGGCGAACCGCTTGCCCTCGGCCAGCGAAGGCTGGAAAAAGTCCTCGAAAAACCGATCCAGCCGACCTGGGAAAGCGTACAAGGTGTTGAAATCCAGTACCATGACGCACCTCCTGGGAATATTTTCATCTGCCCATAGATAATTCCCCCCAGCCCGCAGTCAAGACGGCGGGCCGGGGCGGCGGCGCGGCCGGGCCCCCCGGCGGCCCGAATCCTTTCCCTTCCGCCACCATCCGATTGACGAAATCGGGGGAGATACCCTAGGGAATCCCGATGGATTTCTTCCTGTTGCGACTGCTGATCGTGCTGGGCCTGCTGGCCCTGGGCATCGGCCCCTATCTGCGGGTGCGCCTGGGACGGAAGCAGACCCTGGCCCAGTTCCGCCGGGCCGCCGTGGACACCTGCGTGCGCCCGCGCCTGGCCCCGGGCGAGACCGTGCTCGCCGTGTCCGGCAAGGCGGTCTCCGGGCTCCTGCCGGGGCTGGTCCTGCTCGTGCCCATCCTCGGGGTGTTCCTCTTCGTCCAGGCCACCTCGGCGGAGCGCTGGCTCACCGTGGTCCTGCTCGGCATCCTGGCGGTCGTTCCCCTCGCCTGCCTGTATACCTGCATGTTCGCCTCGCTGGTGGTCACCGACCAGGCCCTGTACCGGCTCGGCGCCTCCGAGGGGCAGGTCTCCCGACTGCCGGGAACGGCCATCCGCAGCCACGACCTCTGCCGCTCCGGCCGGGGCCCGATCCTGCGCGTCAACGGCAAGCCGATCCCCGGCTGGTTCTCGGCATACCAAAACACGGAGGAACTCCACGAGGCCATCGGGCGCTGCGCCGTGCTCGCCCGGCGGCGGGCCATGGGCGACGAAGACGCCGGGGCCGGAGGCAAGGCATGACCCCCGCCATGCTGCTCGCCTGGGGGCCGGTGCTCCTGGCCCTGACGCCCTTCGTGGTCCTGGCATGGCGCAGCCGGGGCCGTCCGGCGGAGTTCTACCGACGCATGGTGGCGGCGGTGCTGCTGGACGACCTAGCGGTCCGGGAGAAGGTGCTGGCCGTGAGCCGCCCGGGCCGACGCATGCTGCCCCTGCTGGCCCTGTTCGCAGTCCTGCACCTGCTGCTGTGCCGAAGCGGCATCACCATGGTCCCGCGCGCCCTGGGATACAACGTCCTGCCCCTGGCCACGGCCCTGGTGCTCGTCTTCCTCGGCTATGCGGCGCACCTGGCCCTGACCTCGGCCCTGGCCGTAACCAGCCACCGGGTCCTGGGTTGCCGGTTCGCGGGTCCCATCCCCAAGGTGTGGTCCCTGGACTTTACGCCGGACAGCCGGGTAGGCGTGCGCGACGGCCACCTCTGGGTGGACGGCCGGAAGCTGCCGGTGCCGATCCTGTTCCAGGACAACCGCGAAGGCCTCGTCAGCGCCCTGTACGACGCCGTGGCCCGGCTGGGCCTGCGGGACGCGCCGGAATCGCCCGCTCCCACCACCCCCTACGATTTCCCCGAGCCCTAACCCTGCTCGCCTCCCCTTCCACGGTGCGGTCCGGACGGCGCAAAATAAAGCGGAAACGGCTCCCGGCGCGGCGTCATGCGCCGCGCGGAACCCGCACGCCGATCCGGAGGTCCGGGGGGCGGGAGCCCCCCGGCCGCCGGAGGCTTCGCTCCCCGGCTACTCCGGCCGGCTGCCGGACCAGTCGGGCAGGGCCACGGCCTCTTCCTCCAGCATGACCGGGATGTCGTCGGTGACGGGGTAGACCTTTTGGCAGGCCTCGCAGAGCAGGCCGTCCTGGGCGGGCAGCAGGGTGAGAGCGCCCTTGCAGGTGGGACAGGCCAGGAGTTGCAGCAGTTCCTTGTTCAGGGGCATGGCGTTACTGTCCTTGTTCCTTGTCGAGTTCGGCGGCGAGGCTGCGGTAGAACCCGAGCACGGCCTCGGGAAAGAGGAGCAGTCCGCCGCCGCTGGCGCCGTCGGCGTCCTGTTCCAGGATGAGGGCGGCGTCGCCGGATTCGAAATAGTGGTACTTGACGCCGGGCAGGGCCTCGGAGGGGTAGACCTGGCGCCCGCCGGGCAGGGCGGCGTCGTTGGCGGCCAGCAGGGGGCCGAGGTCGTCCACGTAGGTGTAGGCGTACAGGGCGTGGCCGGTGAGGGCGTCGAACCCGACGCCCACCTCCTGGTTCAGGGCCGGATTGTAGAAGGTATAGGCGTTGATGAAGTCGGCCTCGCGCCGGGTGAAGGCGTCGTGGCCGTCCGCGGCGTGGTGCAGGGCCTGGGCCATGCGGGAGAGGTCCTTGGTCCGGGCGTGGAAGGTGTAGTACTCGTCCACGTCCGACACGGTGAGGACAAAGGGTTCGGGTTCGCGGCCCTGGAACACGAAGCCCTGGGACTCCAGGGCGGCCTTGGCCTGGGCGAAGGTCTGGCCCGGGGCCAGGTCCAGAAGCCGGGGCCGGTCGTCCGAGCAACCGCCGAGGAGCAGGACGAACGGCAGGGCGAGCCACAGGGCGGACAGGGCGGGACGGCGGCGGGGCATCATTGGTCCTCGGTCTTCGCTTCGCCGGGCCAGTTGCGGAGCATGTCCTCGGCGGTGAGCTTGTCCACGGGCCGGGAGAACATGTAGCCCTGGGCGTTTTCGCAGTTGACCGAGCGCAGGCGGTCGAACTGGTCCTCGCGCTCCACGCCCTCGGCCACCACGCCCAGGCCCAGGTTGCGGGCCAGGGACACGATGGTCTTGACGATCTCCAGCTTTTCCTGCTCGTCGCCCGCGCCGCTGATGAAGGAGCGGTCGATCTTGAGGTAGTCCACCGGGAACTGCTGGAGGTAGGACAGGGACGAATAGCCGGTGCCGAAGTCGTCGATCATGATCTTGATGCCCAGGCTCTTGAGCCGCGCCAGCTTGGCCGAGGTGACCGGGGCGTCCTGCATGATGACGCTCTCGGTGATCTCGAACTTGAGGTTGGCGGCGGGCAGGCCGGTGTCGGTGAGCACGCCCTGGACGTAGTCCACCAGGTCGGCCTGCATGAACTGACGGCTGGAGAGGTTGACGCTCATGCTCATGTCCGGCCGGGCGCGGCCCAGGCGCAGCCATTCGGACATCTGGCGGCAGGCCTCGCGGATGATCCAGCGGCCCAGGGGGATGATGAGGCCGGTCTCCTCGGCCAGGGGGATGAACTCCAGGGGGCCCACCACGCCGCGCTCGGGATGGTTCCAGCGCACCAGGGCCTCGAAGCCCTGGAGCCCGCGCGAACCCACGTCCACGATGGGCTGGTAGTAGAGCATGAACTGCTCTTCGGCCAGGGCGGTGCGCAGCTCGTTCTCCATGCGGCCGATCTCCACGGCCTGGGCGTGCATGCGCTTGTTGAAGACCAGGCGGGACTTGCCGCGCTCCTTGGCCTGATACATGGCGATGTCCGCATCGCGCAGGATGTCCTCGGCCACCTCGTAGTCCCGGGTGTGGAGCACGATGCCGATGCTGGCCCCGGAGTGGACGTTGTGGCCCTCGATGGTGAAGGGCTCGCGCAGGATGTTGGCGATGCGGGTGGAGACGCGGATGACCTCGCGCGGGGACTCGAACTCCTCCAGGAGCACGGCGAACTCGTCGCCGCCCAGCCGGGCCACGGTGTCCACGGTGCGGATGCAGGACAGGATGCGCAGGGCGATGCCCACCAGGAGCTGGTCGCCCACGTGGTGGCCCAGGGTGTCGTTGACGCGCTTGAAGCGGTTCAGGTCGATCATGAGCACCGCGAAGTTGTAGCCCTCGCGGCGGCGGCCGCGCTCCACGGCGTGGCGCAGGCGCTCCATGTAGAGGCTGCGGTTGGGCAGGGCGGTGAGGCTGTCGTGGAAGGCCTGGTGGGCGAGCTGACGCTCGAACTCGCGGCGCTCGGTGATGTCGCGGTAGATGTAGTAGGCCCCCACGACCTTGTCGCCCAGATGGATGGGGGAGCCGATGAGCTCCACGGGCACCAGGGTGCCGTCGGCGCAGCGGCGCTCGGTCTCCTTGCTCACGGGGCTGCCCTTGAGCAGGGAGCGGCGGAAGGCCTCGGCCTCGCCGGCCAGGCGCTCGGGCACCACCGCATCCCGGTTGCGCTTGCCCACGATTTCCTCAGCGGTATGGCCGAAGGCGGCCTCGAAGCTGTGGTTCACGCCGATGATGACGCCCGAGGCGTCCACCATGGAGATGGCCATGGGCGAGCTCTCGAAGAGCTCCTGGAAAAAGGCCTTCTGCTCGCGCAGCTGCTCCTCGGCCTGGATGGCGGCGCTGATGTCCTCCACCGTGCCCTCGTAGAGGGACTCGCCCCGGACCGGATCGCGCACCAGCCGGGCGTTCTCGGAAATCCAGATGACGCTGCCGTCGTGGCGGCGGATCTGGGAGCGGAAATCGGCCACGGCGCCGTCGCGCTCCATGATGCGCTTGAAGTCCTCGCGCCGCGCCGGGTCCACGTAGAGCTGGGAGGCGATGTCCGAGAAGGCGTGGATCAGGTCCTCGGGGGAGTCGTAGCCGTAGATGCGGGCCAGGGCCGGGTTCACGCTGAGGTAGCGGCCCTCCAGGGTGGTCTGGAAGATGCCCTCCAGGGCGTTCTCGAAGATGGAGCGGTACTTGTTCTCGGCCTGGCGGATCTGGGCCTCGGCCCGGACGCTCTCGGTGATGTCGGTGAAGGTCTCGATGGCCGTGACCACCTGGCCGAAGGGGTCGCGCACCGGGCTGGCCGTGACCCGGAAGGTGCGCATCTCG
>JBFWIY010000214.1:0-5708 GCA_050255855.1 Desulfovibrionaceae bacterium | reverse complement strand
CTCAGGCGCTCGGACTCCTCGAAGTAGAAATGGGCCTGGTGGGCGTCCCCGGCCATCTCCAGGGCCAGGATGGCCTGGAGCGACGAGGGCACGAAGCTGCGGGAGTACTTGAGCCGGGCCTGCTTGGTGAGCTGGTCGGCCCGCTCGTAGTCGTGGCCGCGCAGGGCCTCCAGGGCGTCCCAGATGTAGTCCCCCTCCTCCGGGCCGAGCTGCAGGATGCCCTCGGGCCACTCCTTGCCCCGGCTGCGCCAGATGAGCCGCAGCATGCGCAGCTGGGCGATGGAGACCACCTCGAACACGGCCTGGATGAGCAGGTGCTCGGACTTCTTGCCGCCGCCGAGCAGCTCCTGGATGCCGGGCAGGGGGTCCACCGGGTCGAGCTGCTTCTCCATGCGCGCGAACCCGGCGGTGATCTCCTCCATGTCCAGCTGGGCCAGGCGCTTCCAGAGGAGGAAGTTGACCTTGGGGATGTTGCGCGTGGGGCAGTCGGCGGGCTTGTGGCCCTTCATGCCGCAGTAGAAGCAGGTGGGGTTGTCCCCCATGAGCAGCCCGCGCGGGATGTGCACGTCCAGGGTGCCGGAGGCGGACTGCTCGTCGTCGGGCAGCAGGCTCAGGGAGCACCAGGAGTCCAGGGTCTCCTCGCTGCCGCCGTAGCGCACCTCGTTGATGCGGAACCACTCGGCCAGCATGAAGGCGTCGCGGTAGTGCAGGTGCGGGAAATCCGGGGTGAGGCGGTTCCAGTCCAGGTTGAACTTCTGGGGCAGGTCCTCGCTGAAGGGGCGGCCCTTCTGCGGGGTGCAGGCCATGACGCAGGGCCAGTAGATGCGCTCGGGATCGGCCTTGACGGCGGGGATGAGACGGAGCATCTCGCCGCAGAGGTTGCGCAGGGACCGGGCGTCGCGCAGGGGAAAGACCACGAACTCCTCGCGCGGGCTGGTCAGGTACTTGATGCCCTGGCGCTGGAGCAGGTCCTGGATCTCGGCGAAGAAGCCGCGCCAGCCCTTGATGCTCTCCTTTTCGCCCATGCGGCCCAGGGGCTTGATAGCGAAGTACCAGCTCTGGGTGGACTCGTAGTCCAGGCCGTCGTCGGCCTTGAGCATGGTCCAGCCCACGTTGGCCAGCCCGGCCATGCCCCCGCGGTCCACCAGGTCCAGCCCGGCGATGAGCTTCACCTGGTCCTTGAGCTTGGGGTGGATCCAGACCTCGTAGTTCTTGGGGGCCTCGGCGGTCTGGCGGGAGAACTCGGCCGGAACGGCCAGGGTGCGCGTCAGGTCGTAGCCCACGCTCAGGGTGACGGGAAACACCTGGGCGAAGACCGGAATGGGATTGAGCTTGCTCCAGATCTGGAGCCGGGCCAGGGCGCGGAACACGTCCGGCCCGGGGGAGAACCACAGGGACTGGCTCGGCTCCTCGGCCATGCGGATGGCGCCGAAGTCGCGCAGGGCGTTGTGGGCGGTGGTGTTGGTGCTGCCCTGCCAGACCATCCAGACCCCGAAGCCCGAACTGATCATCCGGGACTGGGAGACCTGGGGCAAGGATTGGACAAGCGACGAAATATTGGTCATCTATGTTCCGCCATCCAGGAGGTGCCTATGAACATCGCCGAAGTACTCGCGAAGCTCAAGCAGGAACCGGGCTTCACCGAACATGTGGGCATGATTCTTGTCCATAACGGAGTGGTCCGTGGTTGGTCCAGGCAAAACCGCCAGGACGTCTCGGCCGTGGAGGTCACTCCCGACCACGAAAAACTCGCCGCCATCGCCCGGGAGATCGAGGCCAAGCCCGGCATCTTCCGGGCCATGGGCTTTGCCGAGGGCGGCCACCGCGAGCCCGGGGACGATCTGCTCTGGCTGGTGGTGGCGGGCGACGTGCGCGAGAACGTCAAACCCGCCCTGGCCGAGTTCCTGGACCGCGCCAAGTCCGAAGCCATCAGCAAGATCGAGATTCCGGCCTGATCCGGGACCGGGAGGGGGAACCCATTGCCCCCTCCCCGCCCCATGCAAGCCGGATTCCAAACCCGTCCGGCAGGTTGCCTTCCATCCCCCCGCAGCGTATCCTCGGCCGCCATGCGCACCTTCCAGGTCGTCAACGTCCGCTGGCACAACGCCACCGCCTGGTACGCCCTGTACCTCTCCCGGCTGCTGACCGACGCCGGGCACGAGACCCTGGTGCTGGCCCTGCCCGACACCGAGCCCGAGGCCCGGGCGCGCGAGCTCGGGCTGGAGGTGGCCGCCCTGGACCTCAACACCATGAACCCCGCGCGGATGCTCCCGGCCTACGGCGAGGCCGCGCGGCTGGTGCGCCGCTTCCGGCCCCAGGTGGTGAACTGCCACCGGGGTGAGGGCTTCGTCCTGTGGGGGCTCATGAAGCGCCTGGGCCTGGGGTTCAAGCTGGTGCGCACCCGCGGCGACCAGCGCCCGCCCAAGAACGACCCGGTCAACCGCTGGCTGCACTCCCGCGTGGCCGACGCCGTGGTGGCCACCAACGGCCGCATGGCCCGGCATTTTCTCGACGCCATGCGCGTGCCCGAGCCGCGGCTGTGGCTCATCCGCGGCGGGGTGGACACGGAGCGCTTCGCCTTCGACCCGGCCGGACGCGAGCGCGTGCGCGCCGAACTGGGCTACGGGCCCGGGGACGTGGTCGTCGGCCTGGTGGGCCGCTTCGACCGGGTGAAGGGCCAGCGCGAGGCCCTGGAGAGCCTGGCCCGGCTGCGCGCGGCCGGACGCCGGGACCTCCGGCTGCTGCTGGCGGGCTTCGGCTCGGCCACCCCGCGGGAGACCGTGGAGGGCTGGGTGCGGGAGCTGGGACTCTCGGACGTGGTGCGCATCACCGGGCGGCGCGGGGACATGCCCGCGGTGATCTCGGCCTGCGACGTGGGCCTGGTGGCCTCCCTGTGGTCCGAGACCATCGCCCGGGCCGCCCTGGAGCTCATGGCCTGCGGCCGGCCGCTGGTCTCCACCACGGTGGGGGTGATGCCGGACCTGGTGCCCCCGGCCGGGCTCTACGAGCCGGGCGACCCGGCGGGCATGGACCGGGTGATCGCCCAGGCCGCCGAAAACGAGATCTTCCGCACCCGCCTGCGCGAGGCCCAGGCCCGGACCCTCACCCAGCTCACGGGCGAGCAGTTCCTGCGCCGCACGCTGTCCCTGTACGAGAGCCTGACCGGCTCGGTCTGACGGACCGGCCCGGCCGGGAGCGGATCCGGGGACGCGCTACAGCCCGTACTCCTCGTCCACCGCGCGCAGCCGTTCGGCCAGGGCGCGGATGGTCCGCACGTAGACCCAGGCGTGATTGTAGGTGAAGATCACCGCGTCCTGCTGCTCCGGGGTCATGTCCTCGCGCCAGCCGTGCCCGGCCAGGTAGGAGGCCATGGAAAAGAGCGCGTCCGCCTGATTGTAGACGTTGACCACCCCGTCGCCGTCGCCGTCCGCGCCGTAGGCCTCCACGTTGGAGGGCATGAACTGGCACAGGCCGATGGCCCCGAAGACCGAGCCGGTCATGTCCAGGGGATCGAGCCCGGCGGCGTCGGCCTCGCGCAGCAGCGCGGTCAGCTCCTTGTAGGCCCAGTCGGCCTTGGCCTTCACCTTGTCCGCGAACCAGGCCTCGTCCCCGACGCCCAGGGACAGATCGGCCAGCAGGGGCCAGACGTCCACGGGCCGGGCCGCGGCCATGCTGGCCAGGGTGATGAAGGCGCTGCGCTTGCCCGGGTTGGTGCCCAGCCCGGTCTCCACCATGTACATGCCGGCCATGACGTACTCGGGCACGCCGAAGCGCTGCCGCACCTCGGCCAACAGCGCGCGGTGGGTGGCCAGAAAGCCGTAGGTCCCGGCCACGTGCAGCCAGTCCAGAAAGAACTCGTGCACCTCGGGCTCGGGCTGACGCTCGGCCTCGGGCTTGGCCAGGTTCAGGCGCTTCTCGGCCAGGGCGCGCATCTTGCGCGCCATGGGCTCGGGGTCCGGGACCGCCTCGGGCCGGTCGAAGATGCGGTCCAGCTGCGCCTGGGCGAAGCCGTCGGCGGCCAGACGCGCCTTGAGGGCGTCCCAGTCCCCGGCGTGGGCCGGGGCCGCGACCCCCGGGGCGATGAGCAGCAGGATGAGAATCAGGCTAGAGGCGGTCCACCGGGACAAAGCCCAGCTCCTCCTCAAAGGCGTCGTCCATGCGGGCGGCCAGCTCCTCCATGCGCCAACTCTTGCGGCAGCGCTCGCACTCCAGGCGCACCTCCAGGCAGGAACGCTTGGCCGTGAGCGGCCCGTCGCAATCCGGGCAACGCATGTCTCCGGCGGCGAACTGCCGCCGGCGCTCGTAGGGGAAGTAGGCCATGGCGTTACTTCAGGCTGGGGTTCTTCAGGCCCATGGCCACGAAGAGCTGGGCCAGGGAGGTGTGGTAGTCGGCCAGGGCCTGGCTGAGCTCCGCCTCGCTGGAGGAGACGTTGGCCTGGGCGTCCAGCACGTCGGTGTTGGTGCCCACCTGGGCCTGGTAGCGGGCCAGGGCCATGCGGTAGGCCTCCTTGGCCGCCTCCACCGCCTTGCGCGCCACGGCGATGCGGTCCTTGGCCTCGAAGAGGTTGAGGTACTTCTCCTTGACCTCGTAGCCCGCGTCGAGCTTGGTCTCCTCCAGGGAGGCCACCATCTTGCGCAGGTTCTCTTCGGCGGCCATGTAGTCGGCCACGTCGCCGCCCGCCACCTTGAGGGAGTAGGTCAGGTTCACGGAGCTGGTCCAGTATTCCTGATTGGCGCGGGCCCAGCGCTGATTCTTGGCGTCCAGGTCGGCGTCGTCGCCCATCTTGTAGTAGTCCAGGTCAGCGCTCACGGCGGGCAGCAGGTCGGCCATGACGATGTTGGAGTCCTTGGCCGCGATGCGCACGCTCTTCTCGGCCATGATGATGTCCGGCCGGGTGTCGAAGGCGGTCTGGAGGCACTGCTTGAATTCCTGGGTGAAGGGCGACATGTCCTCCAGCCCGCCCACGTACTGGGTCTTGTTCTCCAGGGGCAGGTCCAGCAGGGAGTTCAGCCGGGCGTGCACCGTGGCCACGTTGTTGCGGGCGGTGAGCAGGTTCTGCTGGGCGGTGGCCAGATCCACCTCGGCCTGGAGCACGTCGAGCTTGGGTTTGAGGCCCACCTCGTAGAAGGCGTTGGTGACCTTGAGCTGGGACTCCAGCCGGGCCACGGAGTCCTCGGCGCTCTTCACGTCCATGCGCGCCTTGAGCAGGGAGAAGAACTGGGTCTGGACGGTCTGGATGAGCTGCAGCTCCACGTCGTCCAGGGAGGCCGCGGCCTTGTCCTTGGTGAGCACCTTTTTCTGCAGGTTGCTCAACAGGGCGAAGCCCTGGAACAGCGGCTGCGAGAGGTTGATGTGCTCGGCGAAATAGTCCTGGCGGCCCGCGGTGGTGGTCAGGGGCTTACGGTCCTTATGGTTGTAGCCGTAGCTGAGCGAGGCCGTGGGCAGCATGGCGCTGGTGGCGCTCCACACGTCGTAGCCCGCGCCGGAGAGCGTGGCCCGCGCCCCCACCATGGTGGGGTTGGCGTCCAGGGCGCGCTGCACGGCGGACTCCAGATCATAGACCTTGGTGGCCGGGTCCGGTCCGGCGGCGGGAGCCGCGGGTTTGGCCGGGTCCGGCGCGGCGGGCGTCCCGGTCTGGGCCGGGGCCGCGGCGGCCAGGACGGCCAACAACAGCAGAACGAGCGGAAGAACGCGAAGATGCATGCAA
>JBFWIY010000213.1:0-5733 GCA_050255855.1 Desulfovibrionaceae bacterium | reverse complement strand
CCACCACATCTTCACGGAGCACCAGGACCTGGACGGATGCATCCCGCCCCCGCCCCCCGGCGCCCCGGCCGAGGCGCGCCTGGAGCGCCACCTGCGCATCGCCGTGCGCAAGATCTACCACGACGCGGACCGCCCCTGCCCAGGCTCCCCCGCCCCCATCTTCCTCATGGAGATGGCCCGCCCCTCGGAGCACCTGGGCGAGCTGACGGACCGCTATATCCGCCCCGACCACGAGGCGCTCCAGGGCATCCTGTCCGAGCTCCTGGGCCCGGAGGCCCCCAAGGCCCTGGTGAACCAGGCCGAGGACTTCGTCTGGGGCGCGCTGCTCATGCGCATCTTCACCTGGCCCATCGACCTCCACCTGGGGCGCATCCCCGCCCTGGAGGCGGATCTGGACGGCCTGGCCCGCAACATCCTGGACTTCACCCTGGGGGGGCTCGACGCCCTCCGCCGCCGGCTCCGCGCCGCAAAGGACCCCCGATGACCCGTCCCCTTCCCTCCCGCCGTCCCGGCCCGGCCCGGCGGCCGCGCCTGCGCCCGGCCCTGCTCCCGGCCCTGCTGCTGTTCCTGGCCCTGGCCCCGGCCGCCTGCGGCGGGGGCGAGCCCCCGTCCGCGGTCACCCCGGCCGCCGCGGCCCAGAGCCCGGCCGCCCCGGCCGTGAAGGAGCAGCCCGCCGTGCCCGTGCAGGTGGCCGTGGTGGCCCCCGTGCGCCTGGAGGACGTCCTCACCCTGCCCGGCAAGACCCTGGCCATCTCCGACGTGACCATCTCGGCCGAGCGCGGCGGGCCCGTGGAATGGATCGGCCCCAAGGAGGGCGACGCCGTGGCCAAGGGCGAGGTCATCGCCCGGGTGGACACCGCGGCCCTGGCCGCCGAGCTCTCCCGCGCCAAGGCCGCCTACGACCTGGCCGCCAAGCAGGCCCAGCGCCGCCAGGAGCTGCGCAGCCAGGGCGTGCTCTCCACCGAGGAGCTGGACAAGGCCAACAACGACCACGCCGCGGCCGACTCCGACCTCAAGCAGGCCCAGGTGGACCTGGAGCACGGGCTCATCCGCTCCCCGGTGGACGGCACCATCAACGACCTCATGGTGGACCCGGGCGAGTACGTGGCCCCGGGCGACCCCGTGGCCGAGATCGTGGACATCCGCCGCATCGAGGTGGAGATGGAGGCGCCCGAGCTGGACGTGCGCTACCTCAACGCCGGGACCCAGGCCCGCGTCACCGTGGACGCCTACCCCGACGCCGTCTGGGCCGGGCAGGTGACCTTCGTGGCCTACAAGGCCGACGAGACCACCAAGACCTTCCGGGTCAAGGTGCTGGTGGACAACGCCGACGGCCGCATCCGGCCCGGCATGCTGGCCCGGGTCAGCGTGCTGCGCCGGGTGGTGGAGGACGCCGTCACCGCCCCGCTCCACGCCCTGGTGGACCGCGGCGGCGAGCGCCTGGTCTACGTGGTCACGGCCGAGGGCAAGGCCCTGGGCCGCCCGGTGCAGATCGGGGTCATCGGCGCGGACCGCGTGCAGATCGTCTCCGGGCTCGAACCCGGGGACCGGCTCATCGTCTCCGGCCAGAACGCCGTGGAGGACGGCATGCGGGTGGAAGTCCGGTGATCCTGAACCGCATCGCCCTGCTGCGCCACTCCGCCGTGGTGGTGCTGGTGGTCTTCATGGTCCTGGCCGGGGTCACGAGCTACCTCTCCCTGCCGCGCGAGGACGAGCCGGACATCACCATCCCCTACGTCTTCGTGAGCACCACCTTCGAGGGCGTGGCCCCGGCGGACATGGAGACCCTGGTGACCATGCCCCTGGAGCGCAAGCTCAAGGGCCTGAGCGACGTGGAGAAGATCACCTCGGTGAGCGACGACGGCTATTCGGCCATCGCCATCGAGTTCACCCCGGACGTAGACATCGACGACGCCCTGCAGAAGGTGCGCGACAAGGTGGACCAGGCCAAGCCCGACCTGCCCACGGACCTGCCCGACGATCCGGTCATCTCCGAAATGAACTTCTCGGACTTCCCCATCATCAACGTGGTGCTGTCCGGGCCCTTCTCCCTCAAGCGCCTCAAGGTCTTCGCCGAGGACCTGGAGGACCGCATCGAGGGCGTGCAGGGCGTGCTGGACGCCGAGGTGGTGGGCGGCCTGGAGCGCGAGATCCACGTGCTCTTCGACATGGACCGGGTGCGCTTCTACGACATGCCCCTGCAGGAGATCCTGACCTCGGTGGAGAACGCCAACGTCAACATGCCCGGCGGCTCCATGGACATCGGCCGCCAGAAATACCTGGTGCGCACCCCGGCGGAGTACCAGAACCCGGCCGAGATCAACAACATCGTGGCCTTCGTGCGCGACGGCAAGCCCGTGTACCTGCGCGACCTGGCCAGCATCAAGGACCACTACAAGGACCCCACCACCATCAGCCGCATCAACGGCCAGCAGTCCGTGACCCTCCAGGTCAAGAAGCGCACCGGGGCCAACATCATCGAGATCATCGACGGGGTGAAGCGGGTGGTGGCCGAGATGCGCGGCAACCTGCCCCCGGACCTGCGGATCGACTACACGTCCGACAAGAGCAAGGACATCCGCATGATGGTGGCGGACCTGGAGAACAACATCTTCACCGGGCTGATCCTGGTGCTGGCCGTGGTCTTCGCCTTCATCGGCGGCCGCAGCGCCCTGTTCGTGGCCTCGGCCATCCCGCTCTCCATGCTCATCACCTTCATCCTGCTCCAGGCCTTCGGCATCACGCTCAACATGGTGGTGCTCTTCTCCCTCACCCTGGCCCTGGGCATGCTGGTGGACAACGGCATCGTCATCGTGGAGAACATCTACCGCCACATGCAGGAGGGCAAGACCCGGCAGCAGGCCGCCCTGGAGGCCGTGGACGAGGTGGCCTGGCCGGTCATCACCTCCACCCTGACCACGGTGGGGGCCTTCTTCCCCATGGTCTTCTGGCCCGGCATCATGGGCGAGTTCATGGCCTACCTGCCCAAGACCGTCATCATCGCCCTCTCCGCCTCGCTCTTCGTGGCCCTGGTGGTGAACCCGGTGCTCTCGGCCCGCTGGCAGACCGCCAAGCCCGCGGCCTCGGGCTCCTCGGGCGGGCTGCGGTTCATCGACCAGGGCCTGGAGGCCTGCCTGCGCCTGTACCGCGTCATGCTGGAGCGCGCCCTGGACCACCGGGGCAAGGTCCTGGCCCTGTGCGCGGTGCTGTTCGTGGCCTCCATCTGGGCCTTCGGGGCCTTCGGCCGGGGGGTGGAGTTCTTCCCGGACGTGGAGCCCAAGCGCGTCTACGTGAACGTCAAGAGCCCGGTGGGCACCAACCTGAACGCCTCGGACGCGCTGACCCGGGTGGTGGAGAAGGTGGCCGCGGACTACCCGGACATCGACTTCGCCATCACCAACGTGGGCGTGGAGGCCGGGGGCGGCATCGACTCCGCCGGGGGCGGCAACTCCCACCTGGCCTCGGTGAACCTGGACTTCAAGGACATCCACGACCGCTCGCAGCCCTCGTCGGCCACGGCCGCCGAGATCCGCGACCGGCTCCAGCAGCTCGTCACCGGGGCCGAGGTGCGCGTGGACAAGGAGCAGGGCGGCCCGCCCTCGGGCGCGCCGGTGAACATCGAGATCACCGGGGAGGACATGACCGAGCTCGGCCGCCTGGCCGCGGAGATGCGCGAACGCATCAAGGACGTGCCCGGCCTGGTGGACCTCAAGGACAACTACGTCTCGGGCAAGCCCGAGATCGTGGTGGACGTGGACAAGGAAAAGGCCGCCATCCTGGGGCTCTCCACCTACGCCATCGCCTACACGGTCAAGGCGGCCATGGGCGGGGCCAAGGTGGGCACCTACCGCGAGGGCAAGGACGAGTACGACATCGTGGCCAAGCTGCCCGAGAAGGAGCGCACCAGCATGGAGAGCGTGCGGCGCATCACGGTCTCCGGCCCGGGCGGGCGGTCCATCCCCCTCACCAGCGTGGCCGACGTGCGCCTCAGCTCCGGGCTGGGCACCATCAAGCGCATCGACCAGAAGCGCGTGGTCACGGTCTCGGCCGAGCTGGCCCCGGGGGTCATCGCCTCGGACGTGCTCGGCGTCATCAAGGGGCGGCTGGCCGGCATGGCCCTGCCCGTGGGCTATTCCTACGGCTTCACCGGGGAGCAGAAGGAGCAGGCCAAGGCCCAGGCCTTTCTGGGCAAGGCCTTCGTGTCCTGCCTGTTCATCATCTTCTTCGTGCTGGTGGCCCAGTTCAACTCCGTGGCCGTGCCGCTCATCATCCTGACCTCGGTGGTGCTCTCCCTCATGGGGGTGCTGCTCGGGCTGCTGGTCTGCCACATGCCCTTCGGCATCATCATGACCGGGGTGGGGGTCATCTCGCTGGCCGGGGTGGTGGTGAACAACGCCATCGTGCTCATCGACTACTTCGAGCAGCTCAAGACCCGGGGCCGGGCCGTGCGCGAGGCCCTCATCGAGGCCGGGCTGACCCGCTTCCGGCCGGTGATCCTCACGGCCGTCACCACGGTGCTCGGGCTCCTGCCCATGGCCACCGGGGTGAGCTTCGACTTCCACACCCTGCGCTGGGACGTGGGCGGCGAGTCCACCCAGTGGTGGGGGTCCATGGCCGTGGCGGTGATCTTCGGCCTGGGCGTGGCCACCCTGCTCACCCTGGTGGTGGTGCCGGTGCTCTGCTCCCTGCGCGAGAGCCTGGGCGCGCGCCGGGCCGCCCGCAAGACCGCGCAGGCCGCGGCCGCCCCCGGGGCCTGACCCCGCGTTCCCCGCCCAATTCCTCCGCCCACGTAAAAGTGCCGCCCCGGCAAGCCGGGGCGGCACTTTTTTCGCCGGTCCGCGCGCCTAGAAGCGCTCGAATCCGCTGTCGTCCGCGTCCTCGTCCGCGTTCCCGGCCGCGAGCGCCGGGGCGGTCTTGGCGGTCCGGCCCCCGGCGGGCAGGGCCCGGGGCCTGCGGCCCGGCCCGGCGCCCTCGCCGATGTCGAAGAAGCTCATGGTCTGCTGGAGCTGCTGGCCCTGGCCGGAGAGCTCCTCGCTGGTGGAGGCCATCTCCTCCGCGGCCGAGGCGTTCTGCTGGATGACCTGGTCCAGCTGCTGGATGGCCCGGTTCACCTGCTGCGCGCCCGCGTCCTGCTCCTTCACCGCGGCGGCGATCTCCTGGATGAGCTCGGCGGTGCGCTCGATGTCCGGCACGATGCGGCCGAGCATGGTCCCGGCCTCCTCGGCCACCCGCACCGAACCGGCCGAGAGCTCGCTGATCTCGGCCGCGGCCGCGCCGCTGCGCTCGGCCAGCTTGCGCACCTCGGCCGCCACCACCGCGAATCCCTTGCCGTGCTCGCCCGCCCGGGCCGCCTCGATGGCGGCGTTCAGGGCCAGCAGGTTGGTCTGCCGGGCGATCTCCTCCACGATGGAGATCTTCTCCGCGATCTGCTGCATGGCGTCCACGGTCTTGGCGACGGCCTCGCCCCCGGCGCGGGTGTCCCGGGCGGCGCGGTTGGCCATCTCGTCCGTGGTCCGGGCGTTCTCGGCGTTCTGGCGGATGTTGGCGCTCATCTGCTCCATGCTGGAGGAGATCTCCTCGATGCTGGCGGCCTGCTCCGTGGCCCCCTGGGAGAGCGACTGGGCCGCGGCGGAGAGCTCCTCGCCCCCCGTGGCCACGTTGCGCGTGGCCCCCTGAACCTCGGTCACCACCTGGCGCAGGCGGTGCACCATCTCGTTGAGGGCCGTGGCCAGG
>JBFWIY010000212.1:0-5741 GCA_050255855.1 Desulfovibrionaceae bacterium | reverse complement strand
CTGCCGCAGGGTATTGTCGTCCGCCGCGTGCTGGAAGGCGTTGCTCCCGGCCGTCTCGGCGTTGAAGCCGAAATGGTCCGGGGAGACCATGATCACCGTGTCCGTGGTCTGCCTCGGCTCCACCGGGGTCGAGCCAAACGCTTGCGGAGCGCCGATCACCAGCAGCGCAAATAACGTCAGCCATGTAACGAAGCGGGGAAAATGGAAGGTCTTTTTCATGAGAGAACTCCACATGTTGCGGGTCACAGGCTGTCAGGACAAGCCGACAGGGAACGATTCACGACAATGGGAACTCGCGCGCAACTCCCGGAAGCCCGTTGCGCTTCCGGCCAGGGCGGGCGCCAGCAGAAAATCAAAAAAACGTTTTGCTTAGCGCTGATGAGGCGGCCCTGGCGGCTCTGAGTCATGCCCATCATGGCTTCCGAGCAAGCAGATGGCTCGGGCAGAGCTCACCGCTGCCCAGCACCACGAGCTGAGTACCAGATGCGAATGTTGTCGTCGATGAGTTCTTGGCCAAATACGGCAGCAACACCCCGCCCACCGGCCCCCTGGGCCTCGCGAACTCCGTGCGGCCCTGATTGCGACGCCATTCATTCCGCGAGACGCTGCGGCTATCAACAACTCCTGCTTTGCCTTGGTGACCTCCGGGTTGCAAAGCGCCTGCAACGGCCGGGGGTCCCCTGCCGCCTCTTCCGCTCCCATCTTGACTCCGACCGCCGACGCGACGGCACGGACCCCGCCGGAACCCGCGTCCCGCCGACATTCCGCCGACAGAATCCAGGCGGAATCCCCGTTCTCATCTTCCGTGCCCCCCCATAGCCGTCACCCACCCTGCCGTTTTGAGAAAAACAAAAGGCCAGGGGCTCAGTATATTGCCGTCAACCATTTGGAGTGCTAGGCATAATTTAACTATCGGCGTGGGTGTAAAAAAATCTTGCGCCCACATGAGGGCAGCGCCCAGACACTCGCTTGAGGGGCAAGCGCCTGGGCCGGAGAGTTCAACATTCTAGTTGTTCCTGAGGAGACTTCGATATGGACATTTCCCGTCGTGCGTTCCTTGGCGCGGGGCTTGGTCTTGGCGGCGCCCTGCTCATCCCGGGCTCGGTTTTCGCCGGAAGCGGCGACACGGCCAAACCGGAAACGACCGGCAAATCGGTCAAGGCCCTGAACGAGATCAAAGCCCGCATCCAGGAATGGACCGCCGAGGGCAAGCGCTTTGCTTCGGATGCATTGGCCCCGAACGACGATGCCCAATGGGATCGCCTGGTGAACCACTACTTCGACCGGGAAAAATACACCTGCGTATCGGTCAACTCGGCCAACCTCTGTCCGTCCATGAAGCCGGTCCAGGCCGTGGTGGACATGGTCGAGGAGATGCTGGCCAAGGACATCTCCTTCCCCATGCGCGGCGAACTGGCCGAAGCCAGTCTGGGCTACGGCCTTACGGCCATGAAAACATGGTTCGGCCTGGAAAAGGAGCAGTACCAGGCCGACTATCTGATGGCGCTGGTGGCCAACTCCACCCAGGGCAACAACTTCATCAACAACGGCCTGGTGATCTCCGGATTCTTCGATCCGCAAAAGGACAACGTGGTCGTCTGGGACGTGAACCACCCCACCAACTACCAGGCCTGGGAATACCGCAAGCGCACCCAGGGCTGGGCCAAGGGCTCGGTGCGCGTCGTCCGCACCAAGATGTTCGCCAGCAGCGTCACCGACGCGGAGGCGGAACAGGGCATCATGCCGTCGAACCCGGCCACGGAGGACGACATCATCCGTCCCCTGCTCAGGATGGTGGACAAAAACACCAAGGTGGTCACCCTGTCCTGGCAGTCCAATGAATGCGGCATGCTCCTGCCCATGGAGCGCATCGTCCACGAGCTCCGAAAGATCAACAAGGACATGCACATCCACGCCGACAGCGCCCAGACCCTCGGCGTGCTGGATCTGAAGCTGGGCAGCCTGGACGTGGACAGCATCACCGGCAGTTTCCACAAGTGGCCGTGCGGCCCCAAGATGGTCGGCCTGCTGTACATGAACAACCGGACCGGCGCGGCCGAGCGGTTCGCTCCCAGCATCTGGGGCTACGATGAGCACATCATGACCCCGGAGGATTACGGATTCATGGCCGCCACCGGCCAGATCGATCCCAACGCCAAGCGGTTTTCCTACCTGGGCCAGCAAAACGACGCCACCCTGGTGGCGACGTGGATAACCGCCCTGTTCCATACCGGGGCATTCCATCCGAGCGTCACCCCGGCGAAGATCGAGAAGCGGATTCACGCCCTCGGGACGGCCGCCAAGGAGGCCTTGTTCAAGCACCTGCCCAGGATCTATCCCGATTTTGCGGCCAAGGACGCCTACAAATGGATCTCCACCCCCACAACCAATGACTCCGCCCGGAGCTCGGTGTTCCTGTTCCGGGTGCCGGACGGGATCAGCGCCGGGGACGTGGTCAAGAACGTGTACGAAAAGCACCAGATGGCCATCGCCAACCTGCACGTGCTCGGACACGACCTGGTGCGCATCTCGCCCACCTTCTGCAACACCAAGGGCGACGTGGAAAACGTGGTCATGGCGACCGTGGACGTGATCAACGGGATGAAGTCCGGCAAGCTGGCCAACAACACCGTGGGACGGGCGTACGCCTGATGTAGCCTCCCCTCCGGAATGAAAACAGGTACGCCTGGAACGGGATCGGCCCCGTTCCAGGCGTTTTTTACGGGAAGTCGACCGGGCTGCGGAGCATACCCGGGCCGGACCACGCCGCGTCAGTCCTTGAGGCTCTTGCCGACCTGGAAGCTCTGGGCGAGCATGGAGCCCAGCGCCCAGTATTCGCGGATGCCGGGGCCATAGACAAAGGGGGCGACCTTGTCCATCAGGGGGTGGCCCTTTTCGCCCAACACCTCCGGGTCCGCCTTCACGTCCATGATCTCCCCGATGAACTGGGTGTGCAGCCCGATCTCGTGGACCTGGATGACCTTGCATTCGATGACCAGGGGGAACTCGCCCACATAGGGGGCGTCCACCAGGTCCGAGCGCACAGGGGTCAGGCCGGTCTCCTGGAACTTGTCGGCCCGGTGGCCGGAGACCAGGCCGAAGTAGTCGGCCTGGGCCGCGTACTGGGCGGACGGGACGCTGACCGTGTAGGCCCGGCGCGCCATGATGCTGCCGTAGGAATAGGTGGCCTTGCGCAGGGACACGCTCAGGCAGGGGGGCATGGAGCAGCAGATGCCGCCCCAGGCGATGGTCATGACGTTGGGTTTGCCCGTCGAGTCGTAACTGCCCACGCACCACACCGGACAGGGATACGCCAGGGCGCTGGGCCCGAGAGATTCTTTCATGATGCCTCCTTGAACTGATGCAACAGCTCCAAGGAAAATCTCCAGTCGTTTTCCCGGCGATGGACAATGATTTTTTCCCGGCCGGAGCTCGGTCGGAGCTCGGGGGGGGGCAGGGACAAGGGGATGCCGACGCCCGCGTCGGCCTGGCGGGGAGGCTCGTTGAAAAAGGAGTGACGCCGGGCACGCCGCGGGGCGGAAACGTGGAGCCGGACGCCCGGCGGCCGTTTTCCCGCGGGCGGCCAGGGCGACGCCGCCCGGCCCGCCGCATCAGCCGGAAAAGAACGGGGCGGCGGCCCTTCTCCCAAACGCGGGCCCCGTCCGGGTCAGCGCCCGGGCCTGCGTCGCCGCCCCTCGGCGTCGGCGGCCCGCAGGGCGTCGCGCACCAGTTCCGGGCTGATCTCCACGGGCTCGTTGTGGATGCTCTCCCCGGGCTCGCAGGCCTTGCGCGCCGCGGCCAGCAGGTCCGCGTCCGAGGCCTCGCCGATGCCCAGGTCGTCCAGGGTGACGGGCAGGCCCAGGGTCAGGCACAGGCCATAGACCTCGTCCACCAGGGCCAGGGGCCGGTCCGTGAGAAACAGCGAGGCCAGCACCCCGAAGGCCACCTTTTCGCCGTGGTACAGGCCGTGGGTGCCGGGCAGGGCCGTGAGGCCGTTGTGGATGGCGTGGGCCGCACCCAGGCCGCCGCTCTCGAACCCCACGCCGCTCAGCAGGGTGTTGGCCTCCACCACCCGCTCCAGGGCCGGGGTGACCACGCCCGCGCCGCAGGCCGTGAGGGCCGCCGGGCCCTGGTCGCGCACGGTCTCGTAGCAGAGCCGGGCCAGGGCGTGGGCGGTCATGGTGCCGGGCGTGCCCGCCACGTTGGCCCCCCGGCTCACCCGGCAGGACTCGGCCTCGAACCAGGTGGCCAGGGCGTCGCCCATGCCCGAGGCCAGGAAGCGCGCCGGGGCCTTGGCCACGACCGCCGTATCCACCAGCACCACGTCCGGGTTGCGCGGCAGCAGATCCACCCGCTCGAACACCCCGTCGGCGCTGTAGACGATGGCCAGGGAGCTGCACGGTGCGTCGGTGGAGGCGATGGTGGGCGCGGCCACCACCGGGATGCCCGCCCGGGCCGCGGCGGCCTTGGCCGCGTCCAGGGCCTTGCCCCCGCCCAGGGCGGCCAGGGTGTCGGCGCGGAAGTCCCGCACCACGGCCAGCAGGCGGTCGATCTCTTCTTCGGTGCACTCCCGGCCGAAGCGCTCCAGGCGCACGTCCCCGGCCTGCTCCAGGCTCGCGGCCAGGGGGGGCAGCAGCCGCTCCAGGGGGTGCGGCGAGGCCACGATGCAGTGCCGTTCGCCCAGCCGGGCCAGTTCAACGCCAAGCCGCTCCAGGGCCCCGGGGCCCTGGACGTACCGTCCGGGAAAAAGCGTGGTGCGGATCATGGGCTCCCCTTTGCCGCACGGGTGGTGCGACTTCGACCAGCCATAGGCGAACCCAGGGGATTTGCCAAGGATATTGCCGCCCGCCCCGGCGCGCCCGGCGGCCGCCCGACGATTGACATCCCGCCCGCCCCGGGCCACAACCCCGGCCATGATCGCATCGCTGGGCACCGGCGTCCTGCTGGGACTGTCATCCGGGTTTCTCCCCGGGCCGCTGCTCACCCTCATGGTGGCCCAGACCCTGCGCCACGGGCCGCGCGAGGGGGTCAAGGTGGCCCTGTCCCCGCTGGTCACGGACGTGCCCATCATCACCCTGTGCCTGCTGGTCCTGGCCGGGCTGGCCCACAACGACCGGCTCCTGGGCGGGCTCTCCCTGGTGGGGGCGCTGGTGGTGGCCCTGCTGGGCCTGAACGCCCTGCGCGCCCGGCCGCCGCGCCTGGACGCCCCGCCCGCGGCCCCGCGCTCCCTGCTCAAGGGCGCGGCCATCAACGCCCTGAACCCGCACCCCTACCTGTTCTGGCTCACCGTGGGCGGCCCGGCCCTGCTCGTGGGCTGGGGCCAGAGCCCGGCCACGGCGGGGCTCTTCATGGGCGGATTCTTCGTCTGCCTCATCGGGGCCCAGCTGGCCGTGGTGGTGCTGACCGCCTCGTCGCGCCGCTTCCTGGGCGGCCGGGCGCACCGGGCCCTGCTGCGCGGCCTGGGGGCGCTGCTCCTCGTCTTCGCCGCCACCCTGGCCCGCGACGGCCTCACCCTGCTCGGCGTCCTGCACCCGTAACACCGACCCGGCGCGGCCCGAAAAAAAGCCCCGATCTCCCGGGGCCTTTCGACGGCGGACGCCGCCGCGCGGCTAGCTGTGATGTGTCAGGAGGTTGTTCACTCGGTCCTGATCGGTCAGAGTGGGTTTGCGAGAACTCATCTGCCAAGGAAGGACCGAGTGAACATCCATAGGAATGCCAGATTGACGGTGAGCCGTCGAGAG
>JBFWIY010000211.1:0-5747 GCA_050255855.1 Desulfovibrionaceae bacterium | reverse complement strand
CGGCGTCCAGATCGCCTTCGGGCCCGGTGATCTCCAGGCCGCCCAGGCCCAGGAGGTCGTCCTCGTCCGCGCCGCCCTTGGGGCTTTCGGCCCCGGGCAGGTCCAGGCCGGGCATGTCGGAATCGTCCCCGGCCAGGAGGTCGTCCAGGCCGTCGGGGACGGAAATGTCGGCGTCGTCGGCCGGAGTCGGCGCGGCGGCGGATTCATCCGCAGGCTCATCCAGGAGCAGGGCGTCCAGGTCGTCGTCCGCCCCGGCCGGTTCGGCGGCGGATTCGTCCGCGGGTTCGTCCAGGAGCAGGGCGTCCAGGTCGTCCCCGTCGTCGGCGGTTCCGGCCGCGGGCGCGAGGTCGTCCAGGAGCAGGGCGTCGTCATCCGCCCCGGCGTCCGGCTCCATCTCCAGCCCGGCGTCAAGGTCGCCGTCGAGTTCGGCGGGAGCGTCCTCGGCCAGGTCCTCCAGGAGCAGGGTGTCGTCCTCGTCCTCGCTCGCGGCGGGGGCGGCGGCGGGTTCGGGCTCGTCCCCGGCCAGGTCGTCCATGGCCAGGTCGTCCAGGAGCAGGGCGTCGCCCACGTCGCCGCCGGCGGCCAGGTCGTCGGCGTCCAGGTCGGGCAGGCCCTCGTCCCCCTCGGCGATGTCGTCGAGCAGCAGGGTCTCCTCGCCCTCGGGGGCGGTGATCTCGCCGCCCTCGTCGGCGGCCAGATCTTCGGAGAACAGCTCCTCAAGCTCCTGCTCGAAGCTCATGTCCACGGAATCGGCATCCAATCCCTTGCCTTTCTTGGGCTTGGGATCGACGATGTCGTCGAGTTCGAGCAGGTCGTCGTCGGGAGGGTTCGCTGTGGCCGGAGGCATCGCTCGCTCCCTGCTGGAAGGATGATGAAAAAGGGGGGCTGCGGGCAGCCCCCCTTGGTCAGCCGCGTGCTACTTCTTGGAGTGGCACTCGTTGCACTTGGTGGGGCCCTTCTTCATTTCCTTGTGGCAGCCCACGCAGGAGTGGGTGCTCTTGGCGTGGAAAGCGCTGTCGAAGGACTCGGGCTTCTTCTTGTTTTCCTTGGTGACGTCCTTGTGGCAGGTGGTGCACTTCATGTCCTTGGACTCGGCCATCTTGTGGTGGCAGTCCTCGCACTTGAGGGCAGCGTGCTTGGAGTGGTCGAACATGACCGGGGCGTACTTGGCGCCGTCGCCGAGGAATTTGATTTCCACCGGCTTGGCGGGGGCATCGGCCGCCAGGGCGGCCACGGTGTAAGCGGCGAAAAGCGCCGCGACCATCAGGCTGACGAGCAACAGCTTTTTCATTCTCCAGTCTCCTCCTTGCGAGTCAAATGAGGTTCCGTAACACTCTCCACCTCGCCTCAGTAATAGAGGTCGGGGGCGGTGTCAAGCGGGTTGGCCCTGCAAAACCCGTGCAATGACGGGTAGAACCGGGCATTTCAGCCGCCCATCCGGTACTTGGAGTCGTACCCGCGCGGGGTGACCATCCACCCCCCGGCCAGCCGGGTCTGGGAGTTGCCCACGATGCAGATGGTCTGCATGTCCACGGCCTCGGGGTCCACCTCGGCCAGGGGCATCACCGTCACCTGCTGCCCCGGCCGGTAGGCCCGCGACACCACGGCCACCGGGGTCTGCGGGTCGCGGCTCCGCCCGATGATCTCCAGCGCCCGGGCCAGGTGGTCCGCCCGTCGCCGCGAGCGCGGGTTGTACAGGCAGACCACGAAGTCCGCCTCCGCCGCGGCCTGGAGCCGCCGCTCGATGAGCGCCCAGTCCGTGAGCAGGTCCGACAGGCTCACCGCGCAGAAATCGTGCATGAGCGGCGCGCCCGCCAGGGCCGCCGCCGCGGTCAGGGCCGGAATCCCGGGCACCACCTCGAAATCGATGCGCTCCAGGGCCCCGCGCGCCTCCATGACCTCGATGAGCAGCCCGGCCATGGCGTAGACCCCGGCGTCCCCGGAACAGACCACCGCCACCCGGCGGCCCAGCAGCGCCGCCTCCACCGCGGCCCCGGCCCGCGAGACCTCGCCCGTCATGCCCGTGGCGATGACCTCGCGCCCGTCCCGCAGCCCCGGGTCCACCAGGTCCAGATACCCGGTGTAGCCCACCAGCACGTCCGCGGTCTCCAGGGCCTGCCGCGCCAGCGGGGCCAGCAGCCCGGCGTCCCCCGGGCCCAGACTCACCGCCGTGAGCAGGCCACGGCCAACGTCGTGCGCGGATTCTTCACCTTGGCCAGCACCAGGGGCCCGCCCCCGGCCAGCCGGATCGCCGCCGCTTCGCATACGCTCTTCACTCCCAGATGCCGTTGCGCCGCCGAGCCCTCCCGCCCCGCCCCGGCCGCTTCCGGCGGCAGGGACACGGCGTTCAGCTCCTCGGCCTCGAAATACGTCACCGGCGCGCCCAGCCGCGCCCCGGCCGCCTCCAGCGCCGCGTCCCCCCGCTTCACCCAGGCCGTGCCCAGCCCGGCCAGACTCGCCAACGCCAGCCCGGCCCGGTCGAACGCCGACCGCACGAACTCCTCGATCTCCCCGGCCGACACCCCGCGCCGGAACCCCACCCCGGCGAACAGGCACGGCGGATACACCCGGAACGTCCCCGGCCCGGGCCCGGATGCCTCCGGCCCGCTGCGCCAGTCCGTCCAGACCCCGGGCCGGGCCGCATCCCACGCCTCGGGCCCGCAAATGTCAAACCCCTCCCGGCCCGCCAGGCCCAGCCAGTCCCCGGGATCGTGCAACTGCACCGCCCGGCCCTCCAGCAGCGCCGCGGCCACCGCCTTGGCCCCGCCCAGGTCGTCGAACCTGAGCCCGCGCCGCGCCGCCAGCTCGTCCACCGCGGGCAGCCCGGCCCGGTCCGTGGCCGTGGTCACCACCGCCTCGGCCCCACAGGCCGCCGCCACCCGCCGGGCCAGCTCGTTGGCCCCGCCCACGTGCCCGGACACCAGACTCACCGCCCAACGCCCGGACTGATCCACCGCCACCACCGCCGGGTCCGCAGCCTTGCCCCCCAACAACGGGGCCACCACCCGCACCGCCACCCCGGCGGCCGCCACGAACACGTGGCCGCCATACTCCCGGAACGTCCGCGCCACCAGCGCCCCCAGCCCGTCAAACCCGCGCTCCCCGGGCCGCGCCAGACGCGCCGAAACATACAGGTCCGCCCCCAGCGCCGCCGACAACCCGCGCCCCAACTCGGCCCCGTCCGCCGTCACCGCATAAATGGCCACCCGCTCCATGCCCGCGACCCTACAGCGGACTAGGGCGACGCGTCTAGGAAAGCCTCTGGCGGCCGGGGGGCTCCGCCCCCCGGACCCCCTGATTTGCGGGGCGGTTTGCAGGCGGCGCGGGGGACGGCGTGCCGGAAATCGTCTCGACGAGTCGCGCGCCGCCTGCAAACCGCCCCGCAAGAGGTGGCCAGGGCAGGAAAAAGGGTGCAGGAGGTCTGTTCCCTTTCCGGTCCCTGACATGAACCAACCAAAAAGGTTTGGGGGAGTGGAGAGGGACGGTTCATGGCTATCCTCCTGTTGTAACTCGTCCCCATAAAACCCACGTGAGTGGGTCGCCTCTCCCCCGGTTCGCCTCGTCCTCGCGCCCGTTTGACATCGTCCTGGGCACGGGCTAGGTGCTGGGGCGAAATACGACCCTTCAGCGAGGTATTGAGTCATGCGAGAGAAGGTCGAGGCCGTATTGGCCACGGTTCGTCCCGCGTTGCAGGCCGACGGCGGCGACGTGGAGTTGGTGGACGTCACGGACGACGGGGTGGTGCAGGTGCGTCTGCAGGGCGCGTGCAAGGGTTGCCCCATGTCTCAGATGACCTTGAAGAACGGCATCGAGCGCATCATCCTCAAGTCGGTTCCCGAGGTGAAGCGCGTCGAGGCGGTTTAGCCGGAGCATTTTTTCCACCGGCGTGTACGGCGTCCTCTCCGGTCCCGGGCGGGTCCGGAGGGGTCGTTTTTCGTCGCGTTCGGGGGTGAAGGAGTCCCTATGACCATCGTTTCGAGGTTCGCGCCGAGCCCCACGGGGTTTCTGCACATCGGCGGGGCGCGCACGGCGCTCTTTTCCTGGCTGCTGGCGCGGCATGCGGGCGGGAAGTTCCTGTTGCGCATCGAGGACACGGACCGCGAGCGCAGCACCCAGGCCGCGGTGGACGCCATTTTGGAGGCCATGGACTGGCTGGGTCTGGAGTATGACGGCGAGGCCCTGTACCAGAGCCATCGCGAGGCCCGGCACAACGAGGTCATCGACGAGCTGGTGGCGCGGGGCCAGGCGTACTGGTGCGAGTGCACGGCGGACGAGGTGGAGGCCATGCGCGAGCGGGCCCGGGCCGCGGGGCGCAAGCCCAAGTACGACGGCCGTTGCCGCGAGCGCGGGCTGGGCCCGGGCGAGGGCCGGGTGGTGCGGCTCAAGGCCCCGCTCACCGGGACCATCGCCTACCGGGACATGGTCAAGGGTCCCATCGCCGTGGAGGCGGAGGAGCTGGACGACATGATCCTGCGCCGTTCCGACGGCACGCCCACCTACAATCTGGCCGTGGTGGTGGACGACCACGACATGGGCGTGAACCACGTGCTGCGCGGGGACGACCACGTGAACAACACCCCGCGGCAGATCCTCCTCTATCGGGCCATGGGCTGGGAGACCCCGGAGTTCGGGCACGTGCCCATGATCCTGGGGCCGGACAAGAAGAAGTTGTCCAAGCGCCACGGGGCCCTGTCCGTCATGGAGTACCGGGACATGGGCTATCTGCCCGAGGCGGTGGTGAACTACCTGGCGCGCCTGGGCTGGAGCCACGGGGACCAGGAGGTGTTCAGCCGCGAGGAGCTCGTGGCCTTGTTCGACACGGCCAACCTGGGCTCGTCGCCTTCGGTGTTCGACACCCAGAAGCTGGACTGGCTCAACGGCCAGTATCTGCAGAAAGCGGATCCGGCCGCGGTGCTCACGCAGCTTACGCCCATCCTGGAGCAGCAGTGGGGCGCGGAGCGGCTGGCCGCGGCGGACATGGGCCGGGTGGCCGCGGCGGTGCCGCTGTTGTTGCCGCGGGCCAAGAACCTGGTGGAGATGGCCCCGCAGCTGGAGCCGTTCGCCCGGGGCGCGGCGGAGCTGGAGTACGACGCGGCCGCGGTGGCCAAGATCCTGACGCCCGAGGCCCGGGCGCTGCTTGCGGAGTACCGGGCGGTGCTGGCCGGGGCGGCGGAGTTCGCCGAGGGTCCGCTGGAGGCGGCGGCCAAGGAGTTTTTGGAGGCGCGGGGCCTGAAGTTCAAGGCCCTGGCCCAGCCCATCCGGGTGGCGGTCACGGGCCGCACGGCCAGCCCGGGCCTGTTCGAGACCGTGCAGGCCCTGGGCCGCGAGGAGACCCTGGCCCGTCTGGACCGGGCCCTCACCCTGCCCTAGCCTGAGATTCTTCGGTCTGCATCCGCACAACCGAGCGGGCCGGGACGCAAAGCGTCCCGGCCCCCTTTTTAGCGTCACCAGTCCCCGCCAATCCCATGGGCCGCTCCCAGCCCGCACCCCGTCCCGGCGGATGGCGTCAAAAACCGAGAGGGCAAGGCGCAAGGCCGGGGCAGGGCCGAAGCGGACTCCTGTCCGTGAAGCTCTGCCCCGGCCGCAGCAACGCAGCCATGGCGGATTTTTCACGCCGCGCGCACAACCGAACGGGCCGGGACATCAACCGTCCCGGGTCGTTCTCACATTCCCGCTCTCCGCCTTTCCCTTTGGCCGCCCCCTGCCCGCTCCCGGTCCGGGCGGATGGAGAAAGGAAGAGCGTCGGG
>JBFWIY010000210.1:0-5755 GCA_050255855.1 Desulfovibrionaceae bacterium | reverse complement strand
CGCCCTTGGCGTTCACGTCCAGCACGGTCTGGCGGAACCCGGACAGATCGTCGGAGATGTCCACCCACTGGCCGTTTTTCTTGGCCTGCTTCTCGCGCCAGACGCGGAGCAGGCTGCGGCCGTTGGGCAGGTGGTAGTGCAGCTGGAAGTCGAGGCCCATGGCCTGCTTGAGCCCGGCCCGCACCGGGGCCAGCAGGACGCGGAGGCGCTCACGCGCAGCCTGGGACTGGGGCGAGGCCGGGTCGTCGATGTTTCCGGCGTGGGCCTGGCGATAGGCCTCCAGCACCTCGGGCAGGCGGCTGAACATGGCGGCCTCCTTCAGGGCCGTGGCGCCCGCCGCGTCCATGGCCGCCCGCACGGCGGCGACCCGCTCCCGGGCCAGCATCTCCACGAAGGTGGATTGCAGGGCGCCCACCTGCCCCGACATGAGCCACCACCCCAGCACCGCCAGGGCGATGCCCAGCCCGGCCATGGGCAGGCCGATCTTGATCCTCAGACTGACGTCGCGCGACATGTCCCCTCCCGGCGTTGGCGGACGGATATGGATGGGACACCCTAGCACAGCCCGGCGGCCAAACCAACACCCCCGGGCCAACGGCGCGGCCGTTGGACGAAAAAAGGCCCGGACGGCGAAAACCGTCCGGGCCCGGGAATCAGCGATGCGGTCGTTCGATCTAGGCGAAGGCCTTCTCGAAATTGGGCACGACCTGCTTCTTGCGGCTCATGACCTTGTCCAGCCACACGGACTTGCCGGTGACCTTGACGCCGAAGGCCTTCTCCACCACGGAGGGGTCGTCGGAGCAGATCAGCATCTCGGAGCCTTCCTTCATGATGTCGGTGAGCAGCAGGAAGACGGAGTGACGGCCCTCGGCCTTCACCTTCTCGATCTCGGCCTGCAGGCCGGCCTTGTGGGCGTCCAGCATGGACAGATCGATGACTTCGAGCTGGCCGATGCCGACCTTCTTGCCGTTCATGTTGAAGTCCTTGTAGTCACGGAAGACCAGGTCCTTGGCCGGGGTGCCGTCCACGGCGGACTTGACCTTGAACATGTCCATGCCCAGGGCCTTGGGATCGGCCACGCCGGCGATCTTGGCCAGGGCCTCGACGGCCTTCTTGTCGGCGTCGGTGCAGGTGGCGGACTTGAAGATGACGGTGTCGGACAGGATGGCGCACAGCAGGATCCCGGCGATGTTCTTGGGGATCTCAACGCCGTAGAAGTCGTACATGGCCTTGATGACCGTGCAGGAGCAGCCCACGGGCCAGACCCACATCTCCAGCGGATTGGGGGTGGTCACGTCGCCCAGCTTGTGGTGGTCCACCACGCCCAGGACCTCGCCCTTGGACAGGTTGTCCATGGACTGGGACAGGTCGGTGTGGTCAACCAGGATGATCTTCTGATCGGTGGCGTCGGCGACGATCTCCGGGGCCTTGAAGCCGAACTTGTCCAGCACGAACTTGGTCTCAGGGGCGATTTCGCCCTGGGTGACCGGCTTGGCGGCCATGCCGCGTTTGGTCCACAGGTCGGCGACGGCGATGGCGGAAGCCACGGTGTCGGTGTCGGGATTCTTGTGTCCAACAACAATGATAGCCATAGAATTATGTCCTCCTGGTGAGTTGATTCCTAACCGGCCAATTCCCAAAGGTTGTTCCGAATATCACAAAGTCTGGTGGAAGCCAAGACTGAATAGCCCGCAACACATGATTATAACGCAGACGCCGGGCCGACACCGCGTTTCGGGACCTTGTTCCGTTTATCACAAGGTAAACCGAATGCCAAGTCAGAACACCTCGGCGTAGGCCGCGAGGCCGATGGCCGCCACGCCCGCGGCCAGGGCCAGGTAGGCCCCGCGCAGCCGCAGGGCCATGAGCCCGCCGAAGCTCGCCGCCAGCCAGAGGTGGGGCCAGCCCACGTCCAGCCAGGCCGCCAGGGGCCGCGCCAGGGGCAGCACCAGCCCGAGCAGCGCGTCCAGCACCAGCATGCTCACAAAGAAAAAGGCCCATGAGGCCAGGAGCTGGAACATCAGGCTCTTGCCGATGAGCACCAGGGGGATGTCCGAGGTATCGTCGCTGCGCCCCCAGCCCAGCAGGGTGTTGTAGGCCCGGTTGTTGAAGTTGCGCAGGCCCGCCTCCATGCGGATGCCCAGCCAGGCCAGCGGCATGGAGGCCACGATGGGCACCAGCACCATGGGCGGCTCGGTGACGCCGAAGCGCGTGCCCATGGTCAGACAGGCCAGGGTGGAGGCGGCCAGCTGCGGGGGAATGAAGGTTCCGGCCGGGATGACGTCCAGCCAGCAGAGCTCATAGAAGAGGGCCACCGAGAGGCTCATGCCCCAGTCGCCGGTGAGGGCCCCCCAGAACAGCCCGATGACCAGGGGCCGCTCCAGCAGGCCGAAGCTTATGGAGTAGCGGAGCAGCGAAAAGACGGCAAAAAAAAACTGATCATGCCGTACCAGGCCGTGTGGGTCAGCGGAAGGTCCATCAAAATTTCACCTGCACCGGGTCATTGGGCACGCAGCGGAAGTCCAGCCGCACGCCCCGCTTGCGGAAATATCGCAGACATTCCTCGTCACGCTCGTTCACGGCCACGCTGGGGGAGAGCTGCCGCCGGCCCGGGCTGTAGTGGATGTTGCCCACGTTGAGCACGTCGAAGCCGAACCCGGCGTCGAAGGACCGGCGGGCATCCGGGCAGTTGGAGAAGAGCACCAGCGCGTCCATGGGCTTGGGCCCCATGGCGGCGGCCAGGGTCTGGGACACGGCGTCCACCTTGGCGAAGGAGCTGCGGGTGTTGCCGGGGATGGCCAGGCTCATGATCTCGCGCTGCAGGTCGTCCTTGGCCAGCTCGTCGTTGGCCACCAGGATGAGCCGGGCCCCGATGTAGGGGAGCCAGGTCTCGATGACCTGGCCGTGGATGAGGCGGTTGTCGATGCGGACCCAGATCACGACGCCCCCATCCCCGCCGCTAGTTGGCGGCGGCCCGGCGGCGCAGCATCTCGCCCGCCACCTTGATGCCCTGCTGCCCGGCGTCGCGCGCCAGGGCGGCCAGTTCGTCCAGCCCGCGGCCGCGCTCGCGCAGGGCCTTGACCAGCATGGGCAGGTTCACGCCCGTGACCACCTCCACCTTCTGGGAATTGACCAGGGACAGGCTCAGGGTGGTGGGCGAGCCGCCGAAGAGGTCCGTAAGGGCCAGCACCCCGGCCCCGGCGTCCAGGCGCTCCACCGCGGCGCGGATGGCCTCCACGGTCTGATCCGGGCCGGAGTCCACGGCCACGCTCACGGTCTCGCACCCCGCCTGGGGGCCCATGATCATGGACGCGGCGTCCAGGAGCGCGGCCCCGAAGGTGCCGTGGGTGACCAGCAACAGGCCCACTTGGGGCGAAGTCGAAGCGGCGTTCATGTTCATGTGCGATCACCCGAGTTCCAGATGGCGATGCTCCAGTGTGACAGCATATCCCTTTTGTTTCAACTCTTGGAACACGGTCTCCGCCACGGCCACCGAACGATGGCGTCCGCCGGTGCAGCCGATGCCCAGGGTGACGCGGTAGCGCCCCTCGTGCACGTAGAGCGGCAGGAGATAGACCAGGAATTCCTGAAATTTCTGCAGGAACTCCCGCCCCATGTCGTTGCCCAGGGCGAACTCGGCCACGGCCGGGTCCTTGCCCGACAGGGGGCGCAGGGTCTCGTCGAAATAGGGGTTGGGCAGAAAACGCATGTCAAAGACCAGGTCCGCGTCGATGGGCAGGCCGTACTTGAACCCGAAGGACACGATGTGCACGCGCATGGCCCCGCTCTGCTCGCGCAGGGTGGCCCATTTCTCCTGGATGACGCGGCGCAGGTCGTGGATGGAGAAGCCGGTGGTGTCGATGACCAGTTCGGCGCTCTTGCGGATGCGGGAGAGGAGCTGGCGCTCCAGCTCCAGGGCCTGCTCCAGCCCGAGGTTGCGGCACTCCAGGGGATGGGGCCGCCGGGTCTGGGCGTAGCGTTTGAGCAGCACGTCCGGGCGGGACTCCAGAAAGACCACCTGCACCTGAACGCCCAGGGCCTCCAGCTCGCTCGCGGCCTGGTCCCACTCCTCGGGAAAGTTGCGCTGGCGCAGGTCCATGCCCAGGGCCAGGCCGCGGTACTGGCGGTCCAGCCCCTGGAACATGCCCGCCAGCTTGGGCAGGATGCCCGCGGGCAGCCCGTCGATGCAGAAGAAGCCCAGGTCCTCGAAGACCCGCAGCGCCGTGGATTTGCCCGCGCCCGAGAGCCCGGTGACCACGATGACGGAAAAGGCGCTCTTGCTGCTCATGACGGTACGGGCCGAGCGGGGCGGGGCGTCAGACCCCGCTCAGCAGGTTCCACAGCCCGTCCACGCCCTCGGCGGCCATGAACTGCTGACGGAAGGTCTCGTCCTTGAGGGTGCGGGAGATCTGGGCCAGCACGCGCAGGTGCATGCCCGCCACCTGTTCCGGCGCGAGCACCAGGAAGAAGATGTGGCAGGGGGCGTAGTCCAGGGCCTCGAAGTCCACGCCCGGGATGCTCCGCCCCACCACCACCACGATACGCTCCAGGGTGTCGAGCTTGCCGTGGGGGATGGCCACCCCGTCGCCGATGCCCGTGGTGCCGAGCTGTTCGCGCTCGAAGAGCACCTGGCAGGCCCGCTCGGGGTCCACGCCGTCCACCCGGCCCTTCAGGGGGGCCACCAGCTCGCGCAACACATCGGACTTCGTCCTGGCGGCAAGGTCCGCCAGGACGAAGTCCTTGTTGAGATAGTCCACAATCAGCATCGTCAGTATCCGGGGTCGATGAGACCGAAATCGCCGTTCTTGCGGCGGTAGATGACGTTGAGGCCTTCGCTTTCGGCGTTGCGGAAGACCAGGAAGTCCAGGTCGCGGTGCTGGATCTGCTCGGCGGCCTCCTCCACGCTCATGGGCTTGGGCTCGTACTTGTCGGCCTCGATGATGGTCGGGGCCCCGTGGTCCTCGCCGAAGGTGATCACGTTCATGTGGACCTGGCCGCGGCCGGCGCGGCGGCGGTCCTTCATCTTCTCGCGCATGCGGCGCAGCTGGGCTTCCAGCTTGTCCAGCACCATGTCGATGGTGGAGTACATGTCCTCGGACTCTTCATAGGCCGAGATGTGCACGTTGTCCGAGGTGAAGACCACCTCGGCGATCTGCCGGAACTTCTCCACGGAGAGGTTCACCACCAGCTCGGGGGCCTCGGTCTCGCCAAGGTACTTGCCGAGCTTGCCGAAACGCGTGGCGGCGTAGTCCTTCAGGTGCGGGGACGGGTCGAAGTTCTTGAAGTTGTAGCTGATGTTCATCGGCAACCCTCCATGATCGAGAGGTTGATGGATCAAAAGAACTGCTTGCGCTTGGACGAGGAGGCGATGCTCATGGCCGAACGGTATTTGGCCACGGTGCGCCGGGCGATGTTCACGTCCAGCTTTTCCTTGAGCATGTCGCCGATGGCCTCGTCGGAGAGCGGGTGACGCGGGTCCTCGGAACCGATGTACTGCTTGATGAGCGCCTTGACCGACTCGGACCCCACCTGGGTGCCGTCGTCCAGGTCCAGGGCGCTGTTGAAGAAGAACTTGAGCTCGAAAATCCCGTGCGGCGTGGACACGTACTTGTTGGTGGTGATGCGGCTCACCGTGGATTCGTGCATGCCGATGTCCTCGGCCACCTCCTTGAGGTTCAGCGGCTTGAGGTGGGTCACGCCGTGCTCGAAGAAACCGCGCTGGATGCGCACGTTGCTCTCCATCACCTTATACTGG
>JBFWIY010000209.1:0-5756 GCA_050255855.1 Desulfovibrionaceae bacterium | reverse complement strand
CGGGTGAACTCCTCCAGGGGCAGCTGCACGTTCTGCAGCACGGCCATGGACCCGAAGAGCGCCCCGCTCTGGTACATGACCCCGAAGCGGCGCAGCAGGGCCCGGCGCTCCTCGCCCTCGGCCCGGGCCAGGTCGCCGCCCAGGATGCGGATGCGCCCGGCCGCCGGGTCGCGCAGGCCGATCATGTGCTTGAGCAGCGTGCTCTTGCCGCAGCCCGACCCGCCCACGATGAACAAAATCTCGCCGCGCCGCACCTGGAAGTCCACGTCCTGGAGCACCACGCGCTCCCCGTAGGCGCAGGTGACGTGCTCCACCTGGATGACGATCGAGTCGGCGTCCACGGTCATATCCCCAGGGCGTAGTAGACCACGGCGAAGGCCCCGTCGGCCAGGGCGATGAGCACCAGGCCCGAGACCACCGCCGCGGTGGTGCTCCGGCCCACGGCCCCGGCCCCGGTGCCCGTGGTGAGTCCGCGCTGGCAGCCGATGCCCGCCACCAGCAGGCTGAAGAACAGGATCTTGAAGAGCCCGCCGAACACGTCGTTGAAATGGGTGTTGGCGAAGACCCGGCTGGTGAAGGTGGCCAGGGGATAGCCCAGCAGGAGCATGACCACCGCCCCGCCCACCAGGGCGGCGAAGCTGAAGAACAGGCTGACGAAGGGCGCGGTGAGCAGGGAGGCCGCGATCTTGGGGGCCACCAGGAAGCGCAGGGGCGAGATGCCCATGGTGGTGAGCGCGTCCACCTCCTCGTTGACCTTCATGGTGCCGATCTCCGCGGCGAAGGCCGAGCCCGAGCGGCTGGCCAGCAGGATGGCCGTGACCAGCGGCCCCATCTCCCGGAACATGGCCAGGCCCAGCATGTTGGGCACGAAGACCTCGGCGGCGAAGCGCTGCAGGCTCATGGCCGACTGGAAGGAAAGGATGAGGCCGATGAGGAAGCCGATGAGCAGCACGATGGGCAGGCTGTCCACGCCCACGCGGATGCAGGAGAGCCAGAGGTCCTTGCGGCGCAGCAGGCGGGGGTTGCGCAGGCAGGACGCCAGCACGGCCACGCACTCGCCGGTGTAGGCCACCAGCTCGCGCCCGGCGGCCAGGGCCTCGACCACGTTGCGGCCCACGCACTCGGCCAGGCTGCGGCGCTCCTGGCGCTCCATCCGGCGCTCCAGGGCCGCGGGGTCCAGGCGCTCCATGAGCCGGGCGAAGCGCTCGTCCAGGCCGCGCAGGTCGAAGCCGCGGCCCGCGCCCTCCACGGCGGCGCGCAGGGCCAGGATCAGGCCCAGCCCGGCGGTGTCCACATAGTCCAGGCCGGAGGCGTCCACCAGCACGGCCCCGGAGGCCCCGGACGCGGCGGCCAGGGCCGCGGTCCAGACCTCGGCCGCGCCGTCGGCGTCCAGACGGCCGGCCAGGCGGCACTCCAGCCCGCCGGACGCCGTGGTCCGGGTCTCGATCCGCGCGGTTTTCCCGTCGCTCGCCGCCATGCCTCTCCCCGCCCTTCCGGGCGCGCCGTCCGTGTCTTCCAGTGTGGGCACCATACCCGAGGCGGCCCGGATTGCAAAGCCCGGGCCCCTTGACGTGGGCCGCAGGGGTCTTACATTGGGGCCCGGAACAATCACCCGAGGAAGCCCCCAAGGAGCCGCCATGAAATTCTCCTACGCCGGCATGGAAACCGAATACGAGGACATCAACTGCCCGCATTGCGGCCGTCCCCTGGAGCCCTGGCTGGGCCCTCCGGGCACGGGCTGGGACGTGATCCTGGTGTGCTGGAACAACGAATGCCCCCACTACCTGGGCTCGGACGAGGCCATCGTCAACAGCCGCGATGAATCCCACCTGGGCTGCCGCTACGCCGTGAACCCGGACAACGGGTACAAGCCGTTCAATTTGCTCGCCGTCTGCCGATAGGGACGGTCCACGCACGAAAAAGGGCGTCTCCCGCGCGGGAGACGCCCTTTTTCCGTCTTTTCTTATGGCCGCAAGGGTGGTAGGTCTGGCCTCCCGCACCAAGGAGCCCCCCTCGTGACCCTCGACCGCGACAACCCCGCCCTGCCCGTGCTGGCCCTGATCGTGGCCTCGGTCCTCTGGGCCAGCTCCTTCATCGCCCTCAAGGTGGCCTTCCGCAGCTACGATCCCATGGTGGTGCTCTTCGGCCGCATGCTCCTGGCCAGCCTGTGCTTTCTGGCCATGTGGCGGAACTTCCGGGGGGTGCGCTACCGCCCGGGCGACTGGAAGCCCCTGCTCTTCATGGCCTTTTGCGAGCCCTGCCTGTACTTCGTCTTCGAGTCCACGGCCCTGCTCTACACCGACGTCTCCCAGGCGGGCATGATCGTGGCCATGCTGCCCCTGATGATGGGGGTGGGGGCGAGCATCTTCCTGGGCGAGCACCTCTCGCCGCGCACCTGGGCCGGGTTCGCCACGGCCATCCTCGGGGCCTGCTGGCTCTCGGCCTCGTCCCAGGCCACGGCCGACTCGCCCAACCCCATCTTCGGAAACTTCATGGAATTCGTGGCCATGATCTGCGCCACGGGCTACATGATCACCCTCAAGCGCATGAGCGTGCGCTATCCCCCGCTGTTCCTCACGGCCATCCAGGCCTTTTGCGGCACGGTGTTCTACCTGCCCCTGCTCTTTCTGCCGAGTACGGTCCTGCCCACGGTCTTCGACCCCCTGGGCGCGGCGGCCATCCTGTACCTGGGCGTGGGCATCACCCTGGGGGCCTACGGGCTCTACAACTACGGCACCAGCCGCATCCCGGCCAGCCAGGCCTCGGCCTTCACCAACCTCATCCCGGTGGTGACCCTGGTGCTGGGCGTGGCCCTGCTGAACGAGCGGCTGACCGCCACCCAGTACCTGGCCTCGGCCCTGGTGCTGCTCGGGGTCTGGCTCAGCCAGGACCGCCGACGTCGCGGCAAGGCCGCGGCCTAACCGGCGGACGCCGCCGCAAGAAACATCGGCAGCCCCGGCGCGGGCCGCGCCTCCAGGCGGCAGGCCTCGGCCACCAGGGCCGCGCAGGCCCGCTCCCCCTCCTCGCCCGCGTCCAGGCTGTACTCCGTGACAAAGGTGGCCACGTGCCGGGCCTGGACCGCGGCGTCCAGCTCCTGGGCGTGCTCGCGCACAAAGGGCAGGACCCGCTCCGGCTCGCGCCGGGCCAGCTCCAGGCTGCGGCGAATGCCCGCGTCCAGGGCGGCCGTCAGCTCCGGGCCCAGGTCGCGCCGGGCCGCGATGCCCCCCAGGGGCACGGGCAGGCCGTAGGCCTCCTCCCACCAGCGGCCCAGGTCCTCCAGGCGCTCCAGCCCGTACTCCGGATAGGTGAAGCGGCCCTCGTGGATGACCACCCCGGCGGCCACCTCGCCGCGCACCACCGCGGGCATGACCTCGGAAAAAATCATCTCCGTGAGCCGCGGGGCCACCCCGGCCCGGGCGCAGCGCAGGGCGAAGAGCAGACGGCCCGTGGTGTGGCGGCCGGGCACGGCCACGCTGCGGCCGTCCAGGTCCGCCAGGGCCGCGCCGGGCCGGGCCACCAGCAGCGGCCCCACCCCGCGCCCCAGGGCCCCGCCCGCGCGCAGCAGCCCGTACCGCTCCCAGATCCCGGCCAGGACCGCCGTGGAGACCTTGCAGACCGGCAGCTCCCCGGCCAGGGCCGCCAGGTTCAGGGCCTGCACGTCCCGCAGCGTGAATTCCAGCCGCACCCCGGGGATCTCCACCAGGCCCAGGGCCAGGCCGCCGAAGATGAAGGTGTCGTTGGGACAGGGCGAGATGCCGATGGACAGGGTGCGCATGGGGCCTCCGGGCGCAGGGCGCGTGTTGACAGGCGGTGGGGGGTCGGATACGACAATGACCACCCGGTCATTGATGAATGACCACCTGGTCACTAGGGAATGACCACCTGGTCACTGCGCATCTGTAGCGCAACAACCCTGAAAAAGGCAAGGCAGGCCCATGTCCCATCCCGCCAGCCCGCGCTTCGAGCACCTGGACCCGGACAAGCGCGAACGCATCCTGGAGGCCGCCACGGACGAGTTCGCGGCCCACGGCTATCACCAGGCCAGCGTGAACCGTCTGGTGCGCGCCGTCGGCATCGCCAAGGGTTCGATCTTCCAGTATTTCGGCACCAAGCAGGGGCTTTTCGAGTACCTCTTCGGCCGCTGGGTGGAGCAGTTCAAGGCCCCGCTCAAGGCCGTGCGCCAGGCCAACCCGGACTTCTTCGAGCGCGTGCGCGGCAGCCTGCGCGCCGGGCTGGAGTTCATCCGCAGCCACCCGCGCATCTACCGCGTCTACCTCTCCATGCTCTACCAGGAGAACGTGCCCTTCCGGGACACCTTCCTGCGCCAGGTGCGCTCCTATTCCTCGGAGTACCTGGGCGAGCTGGTGGACGAGGCCCGGGCCGCCGGGCAGCTGCGCCCCGACCTGGACACCGCCGCCGCGGTCTTCCTGCTGGACGCCCTGCTGGACCGCTTTCTCCAGGCCCGCGCCCTGCCCATCGTCAACGAGGAGCTGCACGGCCTGGACGAGGCCGGGGCCCTGCGCCGCATCGACGAGCTGGTGGACTGCCTGCGCCGCGGCATGGCCGCCCAACCCCACAACCGCCCTTCGGAGGACTGATGCTCGACCGCTCCCGCTATCGCGCCCTGGGCCTGGAGGCGGCATACGACGCCGTGCTGGCCGGGGAGCGCCTCACCCCGGAGCAGGGCCTGGCCCTGCTGGACTGCCCGGACATCCTGGCCGTGGGCGCCCTGGCCCACTGCCGCCGCCGCGCCCTGCACGGCGACGCGGCCTATTACGTCGTCAACCAGCACCTCAACTACACCAACGTCTGCGTCAACGGCTGCCTGTTCTGCGCCTACCGGCGCGAGGAGGGCCAGAGCGGCGGCTACACCATGAGCGTGGACGACGCCCTGGCCACCATCGAGGCGCGCCTGGCCTCGGGCCAGCCCGAGCCCACCGAGGTGCACGTGGTGGGCGGCTGCCACCCGCGCCTGCCCCTGGCCTACTACGAGGAGCTGCTGGCCGCCATCCGCGCCCGCCTGCCCAAGGCCCGGCTCAAGTGCTTCACCGCCGTGGAGATCGCCCACTTCGCCGCCCTGGAGGGGGTGAGCGAGGCCGAGGTGCTCACCCGGCTCCAGGCCGTGGGCCTGGAGATGCTCCCGGGCGGCGGGGCCGAGATCTTCGCCCCGGCGGTGCGGCAGCAAATCTGCCCCAAGAAGATCGACGCAGACCACTGGCTCAGCGTCCACCGCCTGGCCCACGGCCTGGGCATCCGCACCAACTGCACCATGCTCTTCGGCCACCTGGAGAGCCACGCCGACCGCATCGACCATTTGGCGCGCCTGCGCGAGCTCCAGGACGAGACCGGCGGGTTCACCTGCTTCATCCCCCTGCCCTTCCTGACCCAGAACAACCCGCTCCAGGTCCCCCGGCCCCTGGACGGCCTGGAGGAGCTGCGCACCATCGCCGTGAGCCGCCTGATGCTGGACAACGTCCCGCACATCAAGGCCTACTGGGTGATGCTCTCGGTGAAGCAGGCCCAGCTCGCCCTGCGCTTCGGGGCCGACGACCTGGACGGCACCGTGGTGGAGGAGAAGATCGGGCACGAGGCCGGGGCCGACTCCCGGCAGGTCCTGACCCGGCGCGAGCTGGAGGCCATGATCCGGGGCTGCGGCCTGGAGCCCGTGGAGCGCGACGCCCTTTTTCATCCCCTGCACCCCATGGGCCAGGGCGAAGACCGAACCGGCTCCCCCAAGGAGGTGCGGGCATGACCAC
>JBFWIY010000208.1:0-5779 GCA_050255855.1 Desulfovibrionaceae bacterium | reverse complement strand
GGGGGCCACGGGCACGGGCAAGACCTTCACCATGGCCAATGTGGTGGCCGAGCTGAACCGGCCCACCCTGGTGCTCGCCCCCAACAAGACCCTGGCCGCCCAGCTCTACGGCGAGTTCAAGAACCTGTTCCCGCACAACGCCGTTGAGTATTTCGTCAGCTATTACGACTACTACCAGCCCGAGGCCTACCTGCCGCACTCGGATACCTTCATTGAGAAGGATTCGAGCATCAACGACGACATCGACAAGCTCCGCCACGCCGCCACCCACGCCCTGCTCACCCGGCGCGACGTGCTCATCGTGGCCTCGGTGTCCTGCATCTACGGCCTGGGCTCGCCCGAGTACTACGCCAAGATGATCGTGCCCGTGGAGCAGGGCCAGACCATGCGCATGGAGTCGCTTATCTCGCGCCTCATCGAGATCCACTACGAGCGCAACGACTACGACTTCCACCGCGGGACCTTCCGGGTGCGCGGGGACGTGTTGGAGCTCATCCCGGCCTATGCCCGGGAGCGCGCCCTGCGCCTGGAGTTCTTCGGCGACGAGATCGAGGCCATCTCCGAGACCGATCCGCTCACCGGCGAGGTCACGGCCCGGCTGCGCAAGACCGTCATCTACCCGGGCAGCCACTACGTCTCGGACCAGGACAACCTCACCCGGGCCATGGACTCCATCCGCGAGGAGCTGCGCGCCCGGCTCACGGAGCTGCGGGCGCAGAACAGGCTGGTGGAGGCCCAGCGCCTGGAGCAGCGCACCGCCTTTGATCTGGAGCAGATCGAGGAAATGGGCTATTGCAACGGCGTGGAAAACTACTCCCGCCATCTGGACGGCCGCGTCCCGGGCCAGCCCCCGGCCACGCTTATCGACTATTTCCCGAAGGATTTCATCTTGTTCGTGGACGAGTCCCACATCGCCATCCCCCAGGTGGGCGGCATGTCCAACGGCGACCGCTCGCGCAAGACCACCCTGGTGGACTACGGTTTTCGCCTGCCCTCGGCCCTGGACAACCGGCCGCTGAATTTCGACGAGTTCCTGGAGCGCATCGGCCAGGCGGTCTTCGTCTCGGCCACCCCCGGCCCCTGGGAGCTGGACCGGGCCCAGGGCCTGGTGGTGGAGCAGGTCATCCGCCCCACCGGCCTGGTGGACCCGGAGGTGGAGGTGCGGCGCACCAAGGGGCAGATGGACGACCTGCTGGGCGAGTGCCGGGCCCGCGCGGCCCGGGACGAGCGCGTGCTGGTCACCACGCTCACCAAGCGCATGGCCGAGGACCTGACCACCTACCTGAACGAGATGGGCGTCACCGCCCGCTACCTGCATTCCGACATCGACACCCTGGAGCGCATGGCCATCATCAACGCCCTGCGCGAGGGGGAGTTCTCCGTGCTGGTGGGCATCAACCTGCTGCGCGAGGGCCTGGACATCCCGGAGGTCAGCCTGGTGGCCATCCTGGACGCGGACAAGGAGGGCTTCCTGCGCTCCACCCGCTCCCTGGTCCAGACCTTCGGCCGGGCGGCGCGCAACGTGGGCGGCCGGGTCATCCTCTACGCCGACCGGGAGACCGACTCCATGCGCGCGGCCATGCAGGAGACCGCCCGCCGCCGCGCCGTGCAGCAGGCCTACAACGTGGAGCACGGCATCACCCCGGCCACCATCCGCAAGCGCGTGGAGAACGCCCTGGGGGCGCTCACCGAGTCCATGCGCGGGGCGGGGGAGAAGGGCGGCCGGGGCCGGGGCCGCGGGGGCGACCGCACCGGCCGGGCCGCGGAGGACGCCGACGCCTTCGGCCTGGACCCGCGCGGCCTACAGCAGGCCATCAAGGGCCTGGAGCGCGACATGCGCCAGGCCGCCAAGGAACTGGAGTTCGAGCGGGCCGCGGGCCTGCGCGACCGCATCGCCGCGCTCCGGCAGCGGCTTATGGAGCTGGGAGGCTAGGCCATGGGCATGCAGACCCGCGTCCTGCTCTGGCGTCGCCGGTTCGGCCCCTTGTGGAACCTCATGGCCGGGGCCGTCTACCTGCTGCTGATCTTCTTCGTCGGCATCGTGGGGTTCCACGTCATCGAGGGCTGGGGGCTGGTGGACTGCTTCTACATGGTGGTCATCAGTCTCTCCACCGTGGGCTTCATGGAGGTGCAGCCCCTGTCCCAGGCCGGTCGGGTGTTCACGAGCTTCTTCATCATCGGCGGCGTGGGCGGCTTCATGTACATCGCCGCGGCCTTCACCCAGATGCTGGTGGAGGGCCGGTTGCAAATGCTGTGGGGGAAACGCCGCATGCAAAAGACCATCGACAGGTTGACCAACCATTTCATCATCTGTGGATACGGCCGCATCGGCAACGTGGTGGCCAAGGAGATCCACAAGGACGGCCACGATCTGGTGGTCATCGAGCAGGACCCCGAGCTGGTCCAGCGCATCCTCACCGACGGGTTCCTGGCCATGGAGGGGGACGCCACCGACGACAAGCTGCTCCTCTCCGCCGGGCTGCGGCGCGCCCGGTCCCTCATCTCGGCCCTGAGCTCCGAGGCCGCCAACGTCTACGTCACCCTCACGGCGCGGCAGCTCAGCCCCACCATCAACATCGTGGCCCGGGCCAGCGAGCTCTCGCACATCACCCGCCTGGAGCTGGCCGGGGCCAACCGCGTGGTCATGCCCCACCTCATCGGCGGCATCCGCATGGCCCAGAACGTGCTGCGCCCCACGGTGACCAACTTCCTGGAGCTGGCCATCCGCGGCGGCATGGACCTCCAGATGGAGGAGTTGCTGGTGGGCAAGGGCTCGGAGCTGGTGGGCAAGGACCTGATGCACTCGGACATCCGCCCGCGCTTCAACCTCATCATCATCGCCATCAAGAAACGCGACGGGGAGATGGTCTACAACCCCGGGCCCAAGGAGGTCATCCGCCAGGAGGACACCCTGCTGGTGGTGGGCCAGAAGGCGGGCCTGCACGGCATCAAGGCCATCCTCTGACGCCACGGAGCCCATCGTGACCGACACCCCCTCCACCTCCCCCGCCGAGCGGGCGGAGGAGCTGCGCCGCCTCATCCAGTACCACGACTGGCGCTACTACGTGCTCGACGACCCGGAGATCGAGGACGCGGACTACGACGCCCTGTTCCGCGAGCTGCGGGCCATCGAGGCCGCCCATCCCGAGCTGGACGACCCGGCCTCGCCCACCCACCGCGTGGGCGGCGCTCCGGCCGAGGGCTTCGAGACCCTGCGCCACAACCTGCCCATGATGAGCCTGGACAACGCCATGATCCTGGAGGCGCAGCCGGAGGGGGCTTTGCACCGGATTCCGGCGGGGGAGCAGGCGGCGTTCAGCGAGGCCAGACAGGCCGCTCTGCTGCCGCTTCCGGGAGACGCCCCGGACGGCGGGGGCGTTCCGGCTCCCGGGCCCGGCGGGCTGGACTTCACCCCCTGGCGCGAGTTCTCCGCCGACAAGCTGCCGGGCGCCTTCATGGAGGCCATGCAGGCCGTGGCCCGCGCGGCCATCGAACGCGCCCTGGGCCGCTCCCTCACGGACAAGGAGTTCGTGAAGCACAACCCCGAGATCGGCCGGGCCGTGGCCGCGCACCTGCTGGCCGAGGCCGGGGCCAACCCGGCCGCCTTCCGCGCTGCCCTGGGGGAGGTGCGCGCCCGGCTGGGCGGGGGCGGGCTCCTGGCCCTGGCCGGACATTTCGATCTCTCGGCCGCCCCGGCCGCGGCCTTCGTCCACCCGCACCAGGCCCTGCGCACCTTCTGGGTGGACCCCAAGATGGACGGCCTGGCCATGGAGAACATCTACGAGCACGGCCGGTTCGTGCGCGGCGTCACCCGGGGCGACGGCGAGGTGGGCGAGGACGTGACCCGCAACATGCGCACCGTGCGCAACCTGCCCAAGCGGCTGCTGGGCGAGACCGTTCCGGAATACCTGGAGGTGCGCGGCGAGGTGGTCATGCCCCGGCTGGCCTTCGCCGCCCTCAACGAGCGCCTGGAGGCCGAGGGCGGCAAGCCCTTCGCCAATCCGCGCAACGCCGCGGCGGGCTCGGTGCGCCAGCTGGACCCGGCCGTGGCCGCCACCCGGCCCCTGAGCTTCCTGGCCTACGGGGTGGGCGAGGTGCGCTGGCCCGCGGGGGGCGCCCCCTGGACCGGGCAGTCGGACCTCATGGCCGGGCTCTCGGCCCTGGGCTTCGCCATCCCGCCCGAGGCCCGGCTGGTCACGGATCCGGACAAGGTCGAGGCGGCCTTCGCCGAGCTGGCCGCGGGCCGCGACGGCCTGCCCTTCGAGATCGACGGGGTGGTGGCCAAGCTCGACGACCGATCGCTCCAGGAATTTCTCGGGGCCACGGCCCGGGCCCCGCGCTGGGCCCTGGCGCTCAAGTTCCCGGCCCACCGGGCCGAGACGCGGCTGCTGGCCATCAACGTCCAGGTGGGCCGCACCGGCGTGCTCACGCCCGTGGCCGAGCTCGCGCCGGTGCGCGTGGGCGGGGTGGAGGTGGGCCGCGCCACCCTGCACAACGAGGACGAGATCCGGGCCAAGGACTTCCGCGTGGGCGACACGGTGGTGATCCAGCGCGCCGGGGACGTCATCCCCCAGGTGGTCAAGGCGCTGGCCGAGCGCCGGGACGGGTCCCAGCGGCCCTACGTGTTTCCCGACCACTGCCCGGTGTGCGGCTCCCCGGTGGTGCGCCTCACCGGCGAGGTGGCCGTGCGCTGCCCCAACACCAGCTGCCCGGCCGTGCTGGAGGGCCAGCTCATCCACTTCGCGGGCAAGGCCGGGCTGGACATGGAGGGCGTGGGCAAGGAGTGGCTCAAGCGCCTGGCGCGCGACGGGCGGCTCAAGAGCCCGGCGGACCTCTTCACCCTCACCACCCTGGAGCTCATGAACTACGAGCGCATGGGCGAGAAGTCGGCGCAGAACTTCGTGGCCTCGGTGGGCCGGGCCAAGGAGTCCGCCACCCTGGCCCGGCTCGTCGCCGCCCTGGGCATCCGCCACGTGGGCGCGCAGACCGCCCGGACCCTGGCCGCGGCCTACCCGGACCTGGACGCCCTGGCCGCGGCCACCGAGGACGAGCTGACCCGGCTGCCCGACGTGGGCCCCACCGTGGCCGAGTCGATCCGCGTCTATTTCGACAACCCCCAGAACGGCGATCTGCTGAAGCGGCTCAAGGAACTGGGCTTGGGGCTCAAGGCCGCCAAGGCTGCGGATGCCGCCCCCAAGCCCCTGGCTGGCAAGCGCTTCCTGTTCACGGGCACCCTGCCCGTGCCCCGGGGCGAGGCCCAGCGCTGGGTGGAGGCGTGCGGCGGCGAGACGGCCTCCGCGGTCTCCAAAAAACTGGACTACCTGGTGGCGGGCGAGAACCCCGGCAGCAAGCTGGACAAGGCCCGGACCCTCGGGATAGCAATACTCGACTACGACGCGCTCCTGGCCCTGCTGGGGCGCACGACGGGCTGAGCGCCCAAGGAGACGACGATGACGGACATCATCATCATGGGGGCGAAGGGACGCATGGGCTCCACCCTGGTCCGGCTGACCCAGGCCGACCCGGAGCTGCGCCTGGCGGGGGTCTGCGAGCGGCCGGGGCACGAGGCCGGGCTGGAGGGCCTGGGCTGCATGGTGTCCTCGGACATGGACGCCGTGTTCGGAAAATTTCCCAAGGCGGTGGTCATCGACTTCACCGCCCCGGAGGCCAGCGTGGCCATGGCCCGCGCCGCGGCCGAGCACGGCAACCCGGCGGTCATCGGCACCACCGGGCTGACCCCGGCCCAGCAGGGCGAGCTGGCCGACGCGGCCCGCAAGAT
>JBFWIY010000207.1:0-5795 GCA_050255855.1 Desulfovibrionaceae bacterium | reverse complement strand
CAGCAGGACCAGGGCGTGGACGCCGGGGCCTTCCTGGACCTGCTCCGGGACTGGATCCCCACCCACGTGCTGGGCACGGACCAGACCCTGGGCCGTTTCCTGGCCGCCCGGGGATAGCGCGCGGGGGGAGCCGCGGGGGGGGGAAGCCGCCCCAACGCAAAAAGCCCCGGCCGAAGCCGGGGCTTGGATATCCTTGCGAACTGGGCGGGGCCGGAAGCCGAAGCGGCTAGGCCTCGACGGCGGGACGGGCCTTGGCCTTCTCCACGGCGCCGGAACGCAGGCAGCGGGTGCAGACGCTCAGGGTCTTCACCTCGGAGCCGACCTGCACGCGCAGCTTCTGCAGGTTGGGCATGAAACGGCGCTTGGTCTTGTTGTGGGCGTGGCTGACGTTGTTGCCGGAGACGGGGTGCTTGCCGCATATATCGCAAACGCGGGACATGGGGAACCTCCTGAAAAATGCCGCTTGGGCTGTATTGGCCGGGTGGCCCTCCGCCGCCGGGGCGAGGCGCTCTCACGCGGCGAGGGGTTTCATTAGCCTCCCGCGCGGCAAAAGGCAAGCGCTTTTCTCTTGACAACGGAAAATGAACCTATATACGAATGCGTCCTTGTCCAATGGCCCTGGTTGCGAGGTGGATCATGTCCGAGTTGTGGATCGCCATTGCCGAACTCCCGGCCGACGGCCGGGAATTTTCGTTTCCGGAGCGCGAGCTCTGGGCCGGGGCGTGGAGCGCCCTGCGCCTGCCCGGCCGCGTGGGCGAACACCTCTCGGCCGAGCTGCGCCTCACGCCCCAGGGCCGCGGCGTCCTGGTCACCGGACGCCTGACCGGCTCCGTGGTCATGCCCTGCGACCGCTGCTGCGAGGACTGCCCGGTCCCCGTGGACGTTTCCGTGGACCGCTTCGAGGAGCCGAGCGGAGACGACGACCTGGAGGAGTCCCTCCTGCGCGAGGTGGAGGGCGAACTCAGGCTGGACGCCGCCGGACTTTTGTGGGAAGAGCTGATGCTCGCGCTGCCGGTAAAACCCCTTTGCCACGAGACGTGCAAGGGACTGTGCCCGCACTGCGGCGTCAACCTCAATCAGGCCGACTGCGGCTGCCGGGAGGAATCCGGCGATCCCCGCATGGCCGTGTTCCGCAACATCAAGCTGTCCTGACGCCTGCCGCGTCCCACAGCATTCAAAGGAGTACCCCATGGCCGTCCCCAAGAAAAAGACGTCCCATTCCCGCAAGAACATGCGCCGCGCCCACGACGCCGTCACCCCGCCCAACGTGATCTACTGCGAGTGCGGCGAGCCCGTGCTGCCCCACCGCGTGTGCAGCGTGTGCGGCAAGTACAAGGGCCGTCAGGTCACGGCCAAGGCGGACAATGCCTAAGGCCCCGCGCATCGCCGTCGACGCCATGGGCGGCGACGTAGGTGTCGGCGTCAACGTGCCGGCCGCCATCCAGGCCGCCGAGCACGGCATCGAGATCGTGCTGGTGGGCGACGAGCCCCAGATCCGCGCCGAGCTCGACAAGACCCGCGCCAAGGGCCTGCCCATCGAGGTGGTCCACGCCTCCCAGGTGGTGGACATGAAGGAGAAGCCTTCCGAGGCCATGCGCCGCAAGAAGGATTCCTCCATTCTTGTCGCCTGCCAGCTGGTCAAGAACGGCCAGGCCGACGGGGTCATCTCCGCCGGCAACTCGGGGGCCACCGTGGCCTGCGGCATGTTCATCCTGGGCCGCATCCGCGGCGTGGAGCGCCCGGCCCTGGCCTCGGTGATGCCCACGGAGAAGAACCCCGCGGTGCTCATCGACGTGGGCGCCAACGTGGACTCCAAGCCCTTCCACCTGGCCCAGTACGGCATCATGGGCGACGTGCTCGCCCGCCACGTGCTGCGCATCGGCGAGCCCCGCGTGGGCCTGCTCTCCATCGGCGAGGAGGAGGGCAAGGGCAACACCGTCACCAAGGAGGCCTTCCACCTCCTGGACCAGTGCAAGCTCAACTTCGTGGGCAACGTGGAAGGCCGCGACCTGTTCACCGGCGACGTGGACGTGGTGGTCTGCGACGGATTCGTGGGCAACGTGGCCCTGAAGGTCTCCGAGGGCGTGGCCAAGAGCTTCGGCAACCTGCTCAAGGGCGAGCTCAAGCGCGACCTGCTCTCCCGGCTGGGCGCGCTGCTCATGCTCCCCTCGCTCACCCGCTTCGCCCGCACCATGGACTACGCCGAATACGGCGGGGCCCCCCTGCTCGGGGTCAAGGGCTCGGCCATGGTCTGCCACGGCGCGTCCAACGTGAAGGCCATCTTCAGCGCCATCCGCATGGCCGCCCGCTATGTGGAGAGCCGCGCGGGCGCCTACCTGGTGGAGCAGTTGGAGACCCAGACCGATCTGGCCCGCTTCGCCCGCTCCCACCGCGTGGCCGCCGCCTCCGAAAACTAACCCCCGACCGGCCTCGCGGCCGCCCCTCCCGAGAGAGCATGACCGACATCATCCTGCGCGGCCTCGGGCACCATGTTCCGGAAAAGCTCCTGACCAACGCCGACCTCGAACGGATCGTCGAGACCAACGACGAGTGGATCGTCACCCGCACGGGGATCCGGGAACGGCGCATCGCCGAGCCCCACACCCCGCTCACGGACCTGGCCGAACCCGCCGCGCGCAAGGCCCTGGCCGACGCCGGCATGGCCCCGGAGGAGCTCACCCACGTCCTGGTGGCCACCTTCTCCGCCGACTGCATCATCCCCAACGCCGCCTGCGTGCTGGCCCACCGCCTGGGGCTCTCCGGCCTCATGTGCATGGACCTCTCCGCCGCCTGCTCCGGCTTCCTCTACGCCGTGGAGACCGCCCGGGCCCTGGTGGCCCTGCACCCCGAGGCCAAGATCCTGGTGGTGGGCGGCGACATGGTCACCTCGCGCACCAATTTCACGGACCGCTCCACCTGCGTGCTCTTCGGCGACGGCGCCGGGGCCGCCATCGTCACCGCCGACGCCGAGGGCCTGCGCGGCGGCCGCGTGCTGGACATCCTGCTGGCCAGCGACGGGGCCCTGGGGAGCCTCTTGACCATCCGCGGGGGCGGGTCCGGCCGGACCTACGCCCTGGGCGAGACCGTGGGCCCGGAATACTTCGTCCAGATGCAGGGCCGCGAGGTCTACAAGCACGCCGTGCGCAACATGACCGCCATCGCCCGCCGGGTCATGGAGAAGCACGGCGTGGCCGTGGAGGACATCGACGTCTTCGTGCCGCACCAGGCCAACATGCGCATCCTGGAGGCCGTGGCCGGCCGCCTGGAGATCCCGCGCGAAAAGGTCTTCGCCAACCTGGACCGCTACGGCAACACCTCGGCCGCCAGCGTGCCCCTGGCCCTGTCCGAGGCCCGCGGCAGCGGGTTCATCCGGGACGGCCAGCTGGTGCTGGTGGCCACCTTCGGCGGCGGATTCACCTGGGGTTCGGCCCTGGTGCGCTGGTAGATTTTCCGCCGGGCAGGGCGGGCCGGGCGCGTGACGCCCATTTGCAGTCCGGTCCCGATTGGTATATTCGTTCCTGGTTCAAGGTCCCGGCCGGTGTTGTCCGGCCCCCGTCCGCAAGCCCCAAGCCGAGAGGATGACGACATGAGCGAGACCCCGCGCGTGGCGCTGGTCACCGGCGGTTCCCGCGGCATCGGACGCGCCTGCGCCGAGCGGCTGGCCGACGACGGTTTCGACATCTGCCTGACCTACGTCTCCCGGCCCGAACAGGCCGAAGAGGTGGTCCGGGCCATCGAGGCCAAGGGCCGCGCCGCCCGCGCCTTCCGGCTCGACTCCGCGGACCGCGCCGCCGTGGCCGACTTCTTCCGCGACGAGATCAAGGGCAAGATGGAGCTGGCCGCCGTGGTCAACAACGCGGGCATCACCCGCGACGCTCTCTTGATCCGCATGAAGGACGAGGACTGGGACAAGGTCCTGGAAGTGAACCTCACCGGGGCCTTCGCCGTGCTGCGCGAGGCGGCCAAGATCATGGCCAAGCAGCGCTCCGGCTCCATCGTCAACATGGCCTCCGTGGTGGGGCAGATGGGCAACGCGGGCCAGGCCAACTACGTGGCCGCCAAGGCCGGGCTCATCGGCGTCACCAAGACCGCGGCGCGCGAGCTGGCCGGCCGGGGGGTGCGGGTCAACGCCGTGGCCCCGGGCTTCATCCAGACCGAAATGACCGCCCAGCTCCCCGAAAAGATCGTGGAGCAGATGCAGGCCGCCATCCCCATGGCGCGCCTGGGAGGCGTCAACGACATCGCCGGGGCCGTCAGCTTCCTGGCCGGTCCCGATTCCAGCTACATCACCGGCCAGGTGCTCGCCGTCAACGGCGGCATGTACATGTAAACAACATCTCTTGGAGGATCAGCATGTCCGTAGCCGACAAAGTCAAGGAAATCATCGTGGAGCAGCTCGGCGTGAGCGCCGAGGAAGTGAAGCCCGAGGCCGCCTTCGTGGAAGACCTGGGCGCCGATTCCCTGGACCTCACCGAACTCATCATGGCCATGGAAGAGGAGTTCGACATCGAGATCGACGACGAGGAAGCCCAGAAGCTCATCAAGGTCCAGGACGCCATCAGCTACATCGAGAAACACAAGAACTAATCCCACGGTTCGACCGTGGACAGGCGGGCGTCCCACGCACGGCGCGGGGCGCTTGCTTCCTTTTTCCCGATCCGGCGGGAGCAACACCTACACGGGGGAGACATGCACAGGGTAGTGATCACCGCCACCGCGGCCATCACGCCGCTCGGCAACGACGCCGCCACGAGCTGGCAGAATCTGCTGGCGCGGAAGTCCGGCATCGGGCCCATCACCCGTTTCGACGCCACCGACTTCGAGACCAGGATCGCGGGCGAGGTCAAGGGGTTCGACCCCGTGGCCTTCATCCCGGCCAAACAGGCCCGGCGCATGGAGCCCTTCTGCCAGTACGCCGTGGCCGCGGCCGAAATGCTGCTCGCCGAGGCGGGCTGGCGGCCCGAGGGCGCGGAAAGGGAGACCACCGGCGTCATCATCGGCGTGGGTCTGGGCGGGCTGGACGGCATCGAGCACTACCACAAGATCCTGCTGGATCGTGGCCCGAGCCGGCTCTCGCCCTTCTTCATCCCGGTCATCATCGCCAACATGGCCGCGGGCCAGGTGTCCATCTTCACCGGCGCGGGCGGGCCCAACGTCTGCACCACCACGGCCTGCGCCTCGGGCACCCATGCCCTGGGCTACGCCTTCACCGAGATCATGCTCGGCCGCGTGGACGCCGTGATCTGCGGCGGCTGCGAGTCCACCATCACCCCGCTGGCCGTGGCCGGGTTCAACGCCCTCAAGGCGCTGAGCACCCGCAACGACGACCCGGAGCACGCCTCCCGCCCCTTCGACCTGGGCCGCGACGGCTTCATCATCGGCGAGGGCTGCGGGCTTTTGCTCATGGAGAGCCTGGAGCACGCCGAGAAGCGCGGGGCCCGCATCCTGGCCGAGGTGGCCGGGTTCGGGGCCTCGGGCGACGCCTACCACATGACCGCCCCGCCCGAGGACGGCGCGGGCATGTCCCGGGCCATGCGCGCCGCCCTGCGCGACGCGAAGATCGCCCCGGAGCAGCTCACGCACATCAACGCCCACGGCACCTCCACCACCCTCAACGACCTGTGCGAGAGCCGGGCCATCAAGGACGTGTTCGGCGAACACGCCTACAGGATGCCCATCTGCTCCAACAAGTCCCAGATCGGCCACCTGCTGGGCGGCGCGGGCGGCGTGGAGGGCGTGTTCACCACCCTGAGCATCGCCAACTCCACCGTCCCCTCCACCGTGAACCTGGAGAC
>JBFWIY010000206.1:0-5806 GCA_050255855.1 Desulfovibrionaceae bacterium | reverse complement strand
AGCCTTGTGCGCGCCGTAGACGCAGACCGGCGCGGGCGCGGCGGTCTCGTGGTAGGGCGGGCCGTCGTTTCCCGGATCGCCGCCGAACACCAGGTCCGTGGAGGCGAACGCCAGCCGCACCCCGCGTGTTGCGCAGAGCCCGGCCAGGGCCGCGCTGGCCTCCAGGTTCACCGCCCGGGAGCCCTCCGGGTCGCGCTCGCACGCGTCGGGCCGGGCCAGGGCGGCCAGGTGGACCACGGCGGCGGGCTCGGCCGTGTCCAGCAGGGCGGCCAGGGCGTCCGCGTCCCGGATGTCCACGAGCCGCGCGGCGGCCGGGCCCAGGCCGCGCGGGGCGTGCAGGGCCGGGAGCGTGCGCGAGACCGCGAGCACCCGGCGGCTCACGCTCAGGCGGCGGCAGAGGTGGTGGCCCACCAGGCCCGTGGCCCCGGTGACCAGCACCGGGCCCGGGGGGACCGAGGATGCGGGGGCGGCGGGCGTGCCGGACGTGTCGGGCGTGTCGGACATGGCCGAACCTAGCCGGAAATCCGGCCCCTGCCCAGCCCGGCCGCGCCGGGTTTTTGGCGGCCCGGCCCCGCCGCCCGCCCCCGGCCGTGGGGCCCGGACGGAAAAGCCGTGGGATTGCGCAGGATGCACGGTTTGGCAGGCTCCTTGCTTCACATGGACAAACTCCGGCTCCGCCGGAAAGCGAGTGGGCATGAAAACGCCGCAGACCGATTTCGATCCCCTGGCCCCGGACTTCCGGGACATCCTGCTGGCCCCGGCCGACGAACCCGTGGGCGGGGCGGACTGGGCCGTGCCCTGGTCCGACCTGATGATGGTGATGTTCGTGCTCTTCGTGGTGCTCTTCATCTACGCCCGGACGCACCAGGACGTGCGCTTCGTGTTCCGGGGCGGGGAGCCCGGGGCCGTGACCCGGCCCGTGGACTCGGTGTCCGGGCTCATCGGCCACATCGCGGGCCGCTCCGGGCCGCGCTCGGCCACGGGCTTCACCGTGGAGGGCGGGCCCCAGGTGGTCTACCGCTCCGAGTCCCAGGGCGTCACCGTGCTGCGCGAGGGCGGGGAGCGGCTGCGCATCATCCTGCGCGGCGATGTGTTCTTCCCCAAGGGCGGGGCCGAGCTGGCCGCCGGGGCCGAGCCCTGGCTCATGGAGGCCGCGGAGCTGCTGCGCCTGGCCCGGGGCGGCATCCACGTGCTGGGCTACGCCGACCAGGGCGAGGTCAAGGACGGCGCGGGGTTCTCCCTCTCGGCCGAGCGGGCCGCCGACGTGGCCCGGTTCTACATCGACCACGTGGGCATCGACCCCAATCGGTTCGCCGTGTCCGGCCTGGGCGCGTTCGAACCCTCGGTGCCGGACACCGATCCGGCCCATGACCAGAAGAATCGACGGGTGGAGATCGTGCTGATCGCCCCCGAGGCATCCTAGGAGGCCGACATGCGCGTCAAGAATTTGCTGGCCGTGCTGGCGAGCGGGGCCGTGTTCCTCGGCAGCTTCCTGTTCATGGGCGGCCTGGCCGCCTACTGGAACCTGGCGGCCCTGCTGGTGGTGGGCTCCGGCCTGGCCGCGGCCACGCTGCTGAGCTACCCCGTGGACACCCTGCGCCGGGCCTTCGTCACGGCCCGCCGCTGCTACACCCGCACCCAGGCCACCCCGGCCCGCATCGTGGACGTGCTCCTGGACCTGGCGGTCATGAGCCGGGTGGACGGCGTCCTGGCCCTGGAGAAGACCACCCAGGGGGCCACCAGCTCGTTTCTCAGAAACGGGCTCACCCTGGTGGTGGACAACTACAAGGAAAAGGAGATCCGCAACGTGCTCGGCGCGGAGATGGCCTTTTTCCAGCTGCGCCGCCGCCAGTGCGAGCGGGTCTTCCTGACCATGGCGCGCACCGCCCCGGCCTTCGGCGTGGCGGGCAGCGTCATCGGCCTCATCGGCCTGCTCATGGGCATCGGCGACACCGAGGTCATCCTCCAGGCCATCCCCGTGGCCCTCATCTCCACCCTGTACGGCGTGGTTCTGGGCAACCTGGTGCTGGCCCCCGTGGCCGAGAACATCCACGCCGACACCCATGCCGAGCTCATGAACCAGCGCCTCATCCTGGAGGGCGTGGCCGCCATCCGGCGCGAGCAGAACCCCTACAAGCTGGAGCGCCAGCTCTGCGCCTTCCTGCCCGCGGGGGAGCGCGAGGGCAAGCTGGAGACCCTCAAGGGCATCACCCGCAAGTACGTGCAGCGCCGCCGCGAGCGCGAGGAGGCCGGGGCGGAGCCGCGCGACATGGCCGAGGCCATGGCCGAGCACAACGTCCGCATCGCCCGGGCCGCCGCCTCCGACGCCGGGGCCGTGGTCAAGGCCGCCAAGGCCCCCCGGCCCGCCAAGGTGGCGGGCGGCGACGAAGAGCCCCTGGTGCTGGCCCAGGTGTCCTGACGCGTTGCGGGCCCGCCCCGGGCCCATTCCCTGATCCCGAAAAACCATGGGAGCCCCGGACGGGGCTCCTTTTCATTTTTCCCGTCCGCGCCTATGCTGGCGGCCCGAGGAGGGCGCGCCGTGGATCGCATTCTGGCCGTGGACATGGGGGGCACCAGCACCCGTTTCGCCTGGTTCGAGCCCGGCGCGGGCGCGGCCGGCGCGGCGCCGGTCCCGGCGGGCGCGCCCCTGCGCCTGGCCACGGCCGGGGCCCCGGACTTCCCCGCCCTGCTGGACCAGGCCCGGGAGCGCGGGTTCGACCCGGCCCGGGCCGGGCTCACCGTGTTCGGCGTGCCCGGGGCGGTGCGCGGCCGCCGCTGCGACCCGCCCAACATCGCCTGGGACATCGACCTGGACGCCGTGGGACTGCCGCCGGACCGGGCCCTGATGCTCAACGACTTCGTGGCCCAGGCCTGGGCCATCCGCAGTCCCCTGGGGCGGGCGGCCGAGGTGCTCCAGGCCGGAGAGCCCGAGGCCTTCGGCCCCGGGGCCGCGGTGGCCGCCCTGGGCGCGGGCACGGGCCTGGGACACTGCGCCCTGGTGCCCGGGCCCGGGGGCGATGCGGCCGTGCCCAGCGAGGGCGGGCACGCGGCCCTGGCCTTCGACCCCGGCCCGGAGGCGGACTTCGCCCGCTTCGCCCTGGAGCGCACCGGGAGCGTGTTCCTGGACCGCGAGGACGTGGTCTCCGGGGCCGGGCTGGCCCTGCTGGTGGAGTTCCACACCGGCGAGCGCCTGGACCCGGTGCTGGCCGAGGCGAGCCTGGACCCGACGGGCGAGGCCGCGGCCTGGTTCGCCCGGTTCTACGGCCGGGCCGCCCGGGACTGGGTGCTCTCCGTGCTGGCCCTGGGGGGCATCTGGATCTCCGGGGGCATCGCCGCCCGGCGGCCCGAGCTGGTGCGCCATCCGGCCTTTCTGGCCGAGTTCCGCCGCTCGCCGGACTACGCCGACCTGCTCGCCCGGGTGCCGGTGCGCCGCATGACGGACCCGGACGCCGGGCTCTGGGGCGCGGCCGTGTGCGGGACGCAGCGGCTCGCCCGGGGCTGACCCCCGGCCCGGGGCCGCGCGGAAAAGGCCGCGGCAGGAGTTGATGCCGGGGCGCGGCTGGGCTACATTGCCCGGGTGCCGGGACGATACCGGCACAAATATTTTCAAGAAATCGAGGGGTTCCACCGTTGGCCGACGCCAGCCGATACGCCAAGGTCCTCCCGGTGTCCTGGGAGCAGCTCCAGCGGGACTGCCGGACCCTGTCCTGGCGGCTCATGGAGCACGCGCCCTTCACCGGCATTGTGGCCATCACCCGGGGCGGGCTGGTGCCCGCGGCCATCATCGCCCGCGAGCTGGGCATCCGGCTCATCGACACCCTGTGCCTGTCCAGCTACGACTGGAAGGACCAGGGCAGCCTCCAGGTGCTCAAGGGCGTGGACCACGACGGCGCGGGCTGGCTGCTGGTGGACGACCTGGTGGACACCGGGCGCACCGCCCGGCAGGCCCGGGCCATGCTGCCCAAGGCCCATTTCGCCACGGTTTACGCCAAGCCCGAGGGGCGGCCCCTGGTGGACAGCTACATCACCGAAGTGAGCCAGGACACCTGGATCCTCTTTCCCTGGGACGCGGGCAGCCAGTTCGTGGAGCCCATCATCAGCAGCGGGCGGGGCTGAGCGCCGCCCGGCGGACATGACGGCGGCGGCCCGGCCGCGCCGAGTGAGACGGAACGCAAAGGAGTATCATGATGCGGAGTTGGAACCTCTTCCTGGCCGTCGTCCTGGGCGGTCTGCTGCTGGCCCTGGCGGGCTGCGGCGACAGCAAGCCCGCCGAGAAGGCCCAGGCCCCGGCCGCCCCGGCCGCCGAAGCCCCGGCCGCCCCCGCGGTGGAAGCCCCGGTCGCTCCGGCCGTGGAGGCCCCGGCCGTGGCCCCGGCCGAGCCCGGCAAGACCCTCAAGGTCGGGTTCGTGTACGTCGGGCCCGTGGGCGACGCGGGCTGGTCCTACGCCCACGACCAGGGCCGCCAGGCCGTGCAGGCCCTGGGCTACGTGGAGACCAGCTACGTGGAGTCCGTGGCCGAGGGGCCGGACGCCGAGCGCGTCATCCGCAACATGGCCCGCAAGGGTTTCGACATGGTCTTCGCCACCAGCTTCGGCTACATGGACGCCATGCTCAAGGTGGCCCAGGAGTTCCCCGGCCAGGCCTTCCTGCACTGCTCGGGCTTCAAGACCGCCCCGAACATGAGCAACTACTTCGGCCGCATGTACCAGGCGCGCTACCTTACCGGCCTGGTGGCGGGGTCCATGAGCAAGTCGGGCAAGATCGGCTACGTGGCCGCCATGCAGATTCCCGAGGTCATCCGCGGCATCAACGCCTTCACCCTGGGCGTGCGCAAGGTCAACCCCAAGGCCGAGGTGCGCGTGGTCTGGACCAACACCTGGTACGACCCGGCCCTGGAGAAGGATGCCGCCGTGAGCCTGCTGGACGCCGGGTGCGACATCATCACCCAGCACCAGGACTCCCCCGGCCCGCAGGAGGCCGCGGCCGAGCGCGGGGCCTACAGCATCGGCTACAACTCCGACATGAGCAAGTTCGCCCCCAAGGCCCACCTCACCGCCGCGGTGTGGAACTGGGCGCCCTTCTATAAGCTCCAGGTCCAGCAGCTGCGCCTGGGTCAGTGGCAGGGCGGCCAGTCCATCTGGTGGGGCATCGAGCACGAGATGGTGGATATCGCGCCCTTCGGCCCCATGGTGCCGGAGAACGTCCGCCAGATGGTCATGGCCGAGCGCCAGAAGCTGCTGGACGGCAACGACGACGTGTTCCTCGGCCCCATCCGCGGCCAGAACGGCGAGGTCCTCGCCCCCGAGGGCCAGAAGATCCCGGATGCCGACCTGCTCGGCATGAAGGTCTTCGTCGAGGGCGTGGTCGGGTCCATCAACTAGCCGGTCGCGGCCATGTTCAAATTCACGCGACGCGAACGGCCGCTGCGCGGGGGCGCCCTGGTGACCTTTCCGGGCGCCCTTGCCGTTTCCCTGGCGGTCTGCGCCGCGCTGCTCGCCTGGCAGGACAAGTCCGTGGTGGAGGGGGCCCGGGTGCTCTGGCTGGGCAGCTTCGGCGAGGCCTGGGCCCTGGAGGAGGCGTTGCTCAAGGCGGTGCCCATCTTCCTGTGCTCGCTCGGCGTGGCCGTCACCTTCCGCATGCAGGTCTGGAACATCGGGGCCGAGGGCCAGTTCGCCTTGGGGGCCGGGGGGGCCACGGCCGTGGCCCTGGGGCTGCCCGGGCTGCCCGCCTGGGCCATGCTGCCCCTCATGGCCCTGGCCGCCATGCTGGCGGGCTGCCTGTGGGGGCTCATCCCGGCGGTGCTCCG
>JBFWIY010000205.1:0-5826 GCA_050255855.1 Desulfovibrionaceae bacterium | reverse complement strand
TCTGGCCCAGCACGTAGACCCCCCAGTGCAGGTGCGGCCCGGTGACCCGGCCCGTGGCCCCGGCCGCGCCCAGCACGTCGCCCCGGCGCACCACGTCGCCGGTCTTCACGTCCACCCGGCTGAGGTGGAAATACATGCTCAGCACGCCCTCGCCGTGGTCCAGGTACACGGCCCGGCCCGAGTAGTAGTGGTCCGCGGCGAGGAGCACCACCCCGTCGGCGCAGGCCCGCACCGGGTCCCCTGCCGCGGCCCGCAGGTCCACCCCGCTGTGGGGCTTGCGCGGCTCGTTGTTGAAGAAGCGGCGCAGCCCGAAATCGCTGGAGATCCCCCCCGGCACCGGACGCAGGAAGGGCAGGGCGTAGCGGCGCGGCGCGGCCGGGGCGGCCAGCACTTTGTTCACCTCGGCCTGCTCGCGCAGGATGCGCTCCAGGTTCTCGGACGAGGGGGCCACGTACTTGTTCTCCACGGTGAGGCGCTGCTCCGGATAGGCCTTGGGGGTGCGGGTCACGGTCAGGGCGAGCGCCCGGCTTCCGCCGGTCCCGGCCGGCCCCGCCACCTCGACGCGCAGTTCGTGCCCGTCCCCGCGCAGCAGCTCCCGCATGCCCATGCCCAGCAGCAGCCGGGCCTGCCAGCGGCCATCCGCCCCGGCCTCGGCCGGGACCGTGACGCTGTGGCCCAGCCAGGTGAAGCGGGCCGAGGCGAAGGGCGCGGCCGAGACCACCCGGGCCACGAAGGGCTCGCCCTCGGGCACCCGGGAGGGGCAGACCAGCTCCGGCCCGGCCGCGGCCGCGGCGGCGGAAAAAAGGCAGAGGGCAAGCAGGGCCAGGACGGCCGCCAGGACCGGCGGCCGCCACGCGGCCCGCCGGACAGGCTGAAACCACGACATGCGCACTCCAGGAGCTGGGCCGGGGCCGGACCCCGGCCGGGAAACGACCGCCCGCACCGGCCCGAGCCGGAAACGGACTCAGTGAATGTAGCCCAGGGCCTCCAGGTGGTCCAGCACGCGGCGCACGCCCTCGGCCGGGCTCAGGTCCGAGGCGTCCACCACCAGGTCCGGCGCGGCGGGCGGCTCGTAGGGGTCGTCCACCCCGGTCACCCCGCGCACCAGCCCGGCCCGGGCCTTGGCGTACAGCCCCTTGGGGTCGCGCCCCTCGCACACGGAAAGCGGCGTGCTCACGAAGACCTCCACGTAGCCGCCGCCCTGGGCGATGAGCTCCCGGTTGATCCGGCGCGAGGTCTCGTAGGGCGCGATGGGCGCGCAGATGGCGATGCCGCCGTTCTTGGTGATCTCGCTGGCCACGAACCCGATGCGCTGCACGTTGATCTCCCGGTCCTCGCGGCTGAAGCCGAGCTTCTTGGAGAGGTGGGTGCGCACGATGTCGCCGTCCAGCAGGGTCACGGGGCGGTGCTGGATCTCCAGCAGCTTCACGTGCAGGATCTTGGCCAGGGTGGACTTGCCCGCGCCCGAGAGCCCGGTGAAGAACACGGTGAAGCCCTGGCGGTGGCGCGGCGGATAGGCCTGGCGCAGCTCCTCCAGCACCCCGGGGAAGGTGAACCAGTCCGGCACCTCCAGGTCCAGGTCCAGGCGGCGGCGCAGCTCGGCCGGGTCCAGGGGGGCGGGGTCGTCCGGCCCAGCCTGGGCCGCGGGCGCGAAGCTCCGGGCCGCCGGGCTCCAGCGCTGGGGCTCCAGGGCCACCGGGGCCACCCCGCTCTCCGCGGCGTGGCGCGCCAGCAACGCCATGGCCTCGCCCTCGGGGTAGAGGTTCGAGCCGTTGGGGCTGCACTGCCGCTCGTCCACGGCGAAGTGGGTGCAGCCGTAGTTGCCGCGCACCAGGGCGTGCCACAGGACCTCGCGCGGGCCCGCGTGCCACCCGGCCAGGGGGGCCAGGCCGAGCTGGGCCACGCCGGGCGGGAAGGCCCGGAAGAACTCCCGGAAGCAGCGCACCCGCACGAAGTGTCCCACCTCCAGGGGCAGGGGCTCGTCGGCCACGGCCTGGACGAAGATGCCCGCCCGGCAGTGCCGGGCCGCGGCCAGCAGGGCGTCGCGCTCGGCCCGGTGCAGGGGGCGCTCGGCGTGGCAGCCGAGCACGTTGCGCCAGCCCATGCGGGCGAAGCGCGGCAGGGTCTCGGCCGGGGTCAGGCGCAGGTCCACGGCGTCGAAATGCTGGGGCAGGGCCAGGCCCTCCACCCGGCCGGAGACCAGCCAGGGACGCTCGGCCGCGCGCAGCAGCCAGCGCGCCAGGCCGGGGTGCCCGGCCGGGTCGAAGTCGCCGAACAGGGCCCGGGCCTCGGCCGCGGCGTCGGGCCGCCAGAGCTCCTCCACGGTGAGGGCGGCCAGGGCGAAGCCCTCGCGGTCGCGCAGCACGGCCAGGCTCCCGGGGGAAAGCCGCGCCGCCGCGGCCTCGTCCAGGTCCAGGCTCAGGGGCATGGGCCACAGCCGCCCGTCGGCCAGGCGCATGTCCCGGAGCACCGCGGCCCGGTCCGCCCGGCCCAGGTAGCCCGTGAGCGGGGCGAAGCCGCCGGTGAGCAGCATCTCCAGGTCGCAGAGCTGGCGGGTGTCCAGGTCCACGGCCACGGCCTCGCGCGCCAGGCGGCGCAGCTCCGCGGCGCGGTCGTCGCAGGCCAGCAGGGTTCCGGGCAGGCAGGTCTCGAACGACATGAAACGGTCTCCTTGCGGCTCAGCCCGCCACGCCGGACGCCGCGGAGGCGGGGCTCGGCAGGGCGGACTCGGCCAGATAGTCGGCGTACACGGCGCGCAGCCCCTCCTCCAGCCCGATGGCCGGCCGCCAGCCCAGGGCGAAGAGCCGGGACACGTCCAGGAGCTTCTGGGGCGTGCCGTCGGGCTTGGAGGAATCGAAGTCCACCGGGCCGTCGAACCCGGTGACGCGGGCCACCAGCTCCGCCAGCTCGGCGATGGTCTGGTCCCGGCCGCAGCCGATGTTGGTGAGCTCGCAGCCCTCGTGCTCAAAGGCCAGGAACACGCAGGCCCGGGCCATGTCCCGGGCGTGCAGGAACTCCCGACGGACCCGGCCCGTGCCCCACAGGGGCGCGCGCGGCGCGCAGGGCGGGAAGGGCGGCAGGCCCAGGGCGCGCTTCACCTCGTCCGGGATGGGCCCGCGCCGGGCCTCGTCCTCGGCCGCGGCGGCGAAGTCGCCCTGCTGCGCCAGCCGGGCCAGGTGGAACTTGCGCAGCATGGCGGGCAGCACGTGGGAGCCGCACAGGTCGAAATTGTCGCGCTCGCCGTAGAGATTGGTGGGCATCACCGGGATGAAGCGGGTTCCATACTGGCGGTTGTAGGCGTCGCACATCTCCACCCCGGCGATCTTGGCCAGGGCGTAGGGCTGGTTGGTGGGCTCCAGGGGGCCGGAGAGCAGGCTGTCCTCGCGGATGGGCTGGGGGGCCAGCCGGGGGTAGATGCAGGAGCTGCCCAGGAAGACCAGGCGCTGCGCCCCGCAGCGCATGGCCTCGTGCATGACGTTGCACTGGATGACCAGGTTCTCGTGGATGAACTGGCCGCGCCAGGTGTCGTTGGCCAGGATGCCGCCCACCTTGGCCGCGGCCAGGAACACCACCTCGGGCCGCTCGGCGGCGAAGAAGGCGCGCACCGCGGCCTGGTCCAGCAGGTCCAGCTCGGCGTGGGTGCGGGTGAGGAGGTTTTCGTGGCCCGCGGCGGCCAGCTCCCGGCACAGGGCCGAGCCCACCAGGCCCCGATGCCCGGCCACGAAGATCCTGGCGTCGCGCCCCAGGCTCATTCGTGTTCCCCGGCCACGGCGAAGCCCTTGTCGCGCAGCACGCGCTCGCGCCGGGCCCCGGCCAGGTCCTCGGCCATCATCTCGCGCACCAGGTCCCCGAAGCCCACCTCCGGCGTCCAGCCCAGGCGCTCGCGCGCCTTGGCCGCGTCGCCCAGCAGGCGCTCCACCTCCGTGGGCCGGAAGTAGCGCGGGTCCACCCGCACCAGGGCCCGGCCCGTGGCGGCGTCCAGGCCCTGCTCGTCCAGGCCCTCGCCCCGCCACTCGATGCCCACGCCCACCTCGGCGAAGGCCCGCTCGCAGAACTCGCGCACGCTGTGACACTCCCCCGTGGCCAGCACGTAGTCGTCGGGCTGGTCCTGCTGGAGCATGAGCCACATGCCGCGCACGAAGTCGCGGGCGTGGCCCCAGTCGCGCAGGGCGTCCAGGTTGCCGAGCCAGAGGGCGTCCTGCAGGCCCAGGGAGATGCGCGCGGCGGCGCGGGTGATCTTGCGGGTGACGAAGGTCTCGCCCCGCACCGGGCTCTCGTGGTTGAACAGGATGCCGTTCACCGCGAACATGCCGTAGGCCTCGCGGTAGTTCACCGTCACCCAGTAGGCGAAGACCTTGGCCGCGGCGTAGGGGCTGCACGGGGCGAAGGGGGTGGCCTCGTTCTGGGGCCAGGTGCGGACCCGGCCGAACATCTCGCTGGTGGAGGCCTGGTAGAAGCGCACCCCGCGCTCCATGCCCAGCAGGCGCACCGCCTCCAGCAGCCGCAGGGCGCCCACGCCGTCCACGTCGGCGGTGTACTCCGGGCACTCGAAGCTCACCTTCACGTGGCTCTGGGCCGCCAGGTTGTATATCTCGTCCGGCCCCACCTCCTGGATGACGCGCATCAGGCTGGTGGCGTCGGTGAGGTCGCCGTAGTGCATGAAGAACCGCACGCCGGACTCGTGCGGGTCGGCGTAGAGGTGGTCCACCCGGGCGGTGTTGAAGCTGGAGGCCCGGCGTTTGATGCCGTGGACCTCGTAGCCCTTGGCGAGCAGAAACTCGGCCAGAAGGGCCCCGTCCTGTCCGGTGACGCCGGTGATGAGGGCCTTCTTCATTCGGTTCGTCTCCTCGATGACACGTCCGATGGGGAACACAGAACGCCTGAAATTGCAACCGGCAGGCTCAGCGTTTTGACAAAGACCGGCCCCCGCGCTAGAGGAAAGCATACGGCGAATCTCCTCGCCCCGCCCGCCCAGGAGGCCCCATGCGACTCGTGACCCGCGCCGACTTCGACGGACTCTGCTGCGCCGTCCTGCTCACCGAGGTGGGCGTCATGGACAACCTCCTCTTCGTGCATCCCAAGGATGTCCAGGACGGCAAGTATCCCGGGCACAAGGATGACGTGGTGGCCAACGTGCCCTTCATCCCGGGCTGCGGGCTGTGGTTCGACCACCACTCCAGCGAATTCGAGCGCCTGGCCCCGGACGTGCGCTTCGAGGGCCTGAGCAAGGTCGCCCCGAGCTGCGCCCGGGTGGTCTGGGAGTTCTACGGCGGGACCAAGCGCTTCGGCCGCCGCTTCGACGACATGCTCGACGCCGTGGACCGCGTGGACTCCGGCCAGCTCACCCCCAACGACGTGCTCCACCCCGAAGGCTGGGTGCTGCTGGGCTTCGTCATGGACCCGCGCACCGGCCTGGGCCGCTACCGCAACTTCACCATCTCCAACTACCGGCTCATGGAGGACCTCATCGGGTACTGCCGCCACATGCCCATCGAGGACGTCCTGGCCCAGCGCGACGTGAAGGAGCGGGTGGACCGCTACCTGATGCAGGAAAAGCACTTCCGGCACATGCTCCTGGACGTGGCCCGGGTGGAGGACAACGTCCTGCTGCTGGACCTGCGCGGCCAGCCCGACATCCCCCAGGGCAACCGCTTCACCATGTACACCATCTTCCCCACCTGCAACATCTCCATCCAGGTCATGCCCGGCCGCCGCGGGCAGAACACGGTCTTCGCCGTGGGCCACTCCATCTTCAACCGCACCAGCCGGGTGGACGTGGGGCGGCTGATGCTGCGTTTCGGCGGCGGCGGCCACACCCAGGTGGGC
>JBFWIY010000204.1:0-5839 GCA_050255855.1 Desulfovibrionaceae bacterium | reverse complement strand
CTTGGTGGGACACTTCTCCATGCACAGGCCGCAGCCCGTGCACTTGTTCACGTCCACGTAGCGCGGCTTCATGCGGATGGTGGCCTGGTAGTTGCCCACGAAGCCCTTGATGGCCGTGACCTCGCTGTAGGTCATGAGGTTGATGTTCGGCTCCTGGGACACGGCCACCATCTTGGGGGTGGAGATGCAGGCCGCGCAGTCCAGCGTGGGAAAGGTCTTGTCGAACTGGGCCATGTGCCCGCCGATGGACGGGGCGCACTCCACGAGGTGGACCTTGTGCCCGGCCTTGGCCACGTCCAGGGCGGCCTGGATGCCCGCGATGCCCCCGCCCACCACCAGCACGTCCGGATGCACGTTCTCCACGCGCGAGTAGAGCTCGTCGTGGTAGTTCACCCGGCTCACCGCCGCGGCCACCAGGGCCTTGGCCTTGACCGTGGCCTCCCTGGGGTCCTGCACGATCCAGGAGCAGTGCTCGCGGATGCAGGTCATCTGGAACAGGAAGGGGTTCAGGCCCGCGCGCAGGCAGGCGTTGCGGAAGGTCTTCTCGTGCAGGCGCGGCGAACAGGAGGCCACCACCACGCGGGTCAGCCCCTGCTCGCGGATGTCCCGGATGATCATGTCCTGGCCCGGGTCCGAGCACATGAACTTGTAGTCCCGGGCCACGGCCACGTGGTTCAGGCCCCGGGCGAAGGCCGCCACCTCGGCGGTGTTCACCTTGGGATCGATGTTGGTGCCGCAGTGGCAGATGTAGACGCCGATGCGATTGGCCATGACGCGCTCTCCTCCCTGCTGAAAAAACGACCGTGCTTTCCCGTTCAGGCCCGGGCCGGGGCCGCCGCGTCCGCCGCGGGGCCCGCGCCCCCGGCGTGCAGCCGGGCCAGCTCCGTCCGGCCGCGCGCCCGCTTGGCCTCGCTGTGCCGCCGGATGAGCTCCAGCACCGAGGCCCGCAGCGGCCGCAACTCGGCCTGGTCCATCTCCTCCACCACCCGACCCCGCACCGAATTCCAGAGCCGCTCGCCCTCCTCGGTGCGCACGAGCACCACGGTCCAGCCGTCGGGCGCGCCCAGGCCGCCGAAGGAGAGGTCGGCGTATTCGTTGGAATAGTCCGTGCAGTACCGGCAGGCCGGACGGGCCATGAACGCCAGCTCCTCCAGGGGCAGGAGCACCCGGGCGCCGTCCTTGAGATGCAGGCGCAACTCCTCCTTGAGGTTGACGCGGTCCACGTCCTCCCAGAGGAACCGGCCCTTGGTCTCCAGCCGCTCCAGCTCGGCCGGGCCGAGCCGGAAGGCGCTGGAGCAGAAGAGCCCCAGGTACCAGCGCACCCGGTCCGCGGGCGGCAGGCCCAGGGTCTGGATCTTGCGCATGGCCAGGATCTGGTCCGGCACGCCCACGAAGGCCACGCGGCACAGGTTGCGGGCCTTGAGCTCGGCCAGGTTGCAGACCGCGGCGCAGTGGGAGGAATAGGCCTGGCCGTAGGCCGCCGCCCCGGCCGAGCCCGCAAAGGCCGAGCCCGCGGCCAGGAGGATGTCCCGGCGCGACACGGCCAGGAAGGGCTCGCGCCGCATGGGCCCGGTGGGGCGCGCGGCCACGGCGGAGTCCATGCGGCCGGAGTCGTGCAGGTGCAGCAGCAGGGCCGTGAGCACCCCGCCGTCCGTGGCCAGCTCGCGCACCGTGGGGTCCACGGCCCGGGCGATGGACACCGCCCGCACCCGGCCCATGGGCTCGGACCAGTCCAGGCGGCGGCGGGTCTCGTCCATAAGCTCCCCGGTCTCGGGGCAGATGAGCCAGCACAGCCCGCACTCGATGCACCGGGACTCGTCCCGCCAGCGCGGGGCCCCGTCGGGCCCCAGCTCCAGGGCCCCGTAGTTCACGGCGGAACAGAACGAGACGCAGCCGCCACAGTGGTGGCACAATCCGGTTTGCCGCACCTCCCGGATGAGGTCGTCGAAGGTCTTCATGGAGCGTCTCCCGTTCCGGATCCCGTTTTGGGGCCGATTCCGCCGATCTTTTCCGAAAAATCCCTCCTCTGCGCCGTGGATGTCGTCCAACAGAGATCAAAAGCCGTGCCCGGACCGGAAAATCCAGGTATCCCACGGACTGAACGCTCACACGGCCCGCCCCATGACGCGAAACACGCCGAAACCGTCTTGCCGGGCGGGAATCGTCTTGTTCGGCAAGACAGGGCGGGAGGTCGGGAAAATCGCCAGAAATCAAATGATTCAATGGTGGTGCGCGGCATCCAGTGGCCAGAATCAACGGCCGTCCCGCCCGGCCGTCCCGCCGGGCGGGACGGCCGGGGACGTCCGATCGTCCCGGCCGCGCCTTGCCAATAATTCGCGCCGTGTGCTAGCCTTGCCCCAAACGTCTCATGGCAGGGACACGGGGTGCACAGGGGTGGACCGTCTGCATCGGGCGCTGCTCGGCGCCAGCTTCTGCCAGACCATGATCCTCGACACCGCGGGCACGGTCCTGGCGGCCAACGACCACATGTGCAGCCGGCTGGGCATGGCCGGCGACCGGCTCGTGGGCTCCGTGATCTTCGACCTCTTTCCGCCGGACATCGCGGTCCGGCGGCGCGGCATCCTGGAGGAGGTCCTGCACAGCGGCAAGCCCTGCCGCTTCCGGGACGTCTCGGCCAGCGGGGTGGAGTTCGAGGCCCGGGTGGAGCCCGTGCTGGACGAGGACGGGAACGTGCTGCTGGCGGTCATCGGCCTGCAGGACCGCACCTCCTCCAACAAGGCCGAGCAGGAGCGCTTCCGCCTGGCCACGGCCATCGAGCAGGCCATGGAGTCCATCGTCATCCTGGACGAGGAGCGCTACATCCAATACGCCAACCAGGCCTTCGAGTCCCTCACCGGCTATGCGGGACAGGAGGCGCGCGGCCGCAAGCTGGACATCCTCTTCCAGGGCCCGGAGCAGGAGGCCCTGCTCGGCAACATCACCGCCAGCCTGAAGCACGGCGACACCTGGGCCGGACGCACCAACAACACCCGCAAGGACGGGGCCACCTACCAGAGCGAGCTCACCGTCACCCGCATCCGGGGCAAGCGCTTCCTGCCCCTGGGCTACGTCTGCATCTCCCGCGACGTGACCACCACGGCGCTGCTGGAGAAACAGCTCCGCCAGGCCCAGAAGATGGAGGCCATCGGCACGCTGGCCAGCGGCATCGCCCACGACTTCAACAACATCCTCGGCCCCATCATCCTGCACGCCGAGGTCAGCCTGCCCCGGGCGGGCGCCGATCCCCTGCTGCGCGAGTCCCTGGAGGAGATCCTCTCCGCGGCCAACCGGGCCAGCCGCCTGGTGCAGCAGATCCTCGGGCTCTCGCGCGGGCGCGAGCGGGACAAACCCCTGCCCTTCCGCCTCGGCACCATCGTCAAGGAATGCCTGAAGATCCTGCGCCCCAGCCTGTCCGCCGCCATCGACATCCACTACCACAACCTGGCCGAGGGCGACGTGCTGCGCGCCGACCCCACCCAGATCCACCAGGTCATCCTCAACCTGTGCACCAACGCGGCCCACGCCATCGGCGACAAGCGCGGCCGCATCGAGATCGGGGTGGGCGACGTCACGGTCACGGGCCGCACCCTGCGCGACTTCCCCATGCTGCGCCCCGGCCACTACCTGTGCCTGAGCGTGCGCGACGACGGCTGCGGCATCCCGGCCGGGAACCTGGAGGCCATCTTCGACCCCTTCTTCACCACCAAGCAGGAGGGCGTGGGCACCGGCCTGGGGCTCACCGTGGTGCGCAACATCGTGGGCGGCCTGGGCGGGGCCCTGGGCGTGGAGAGCCGCCCGGGCGAGGGCACGGAGTTCAAGGTCTGGCTGCCCAAGTGCGTGAACTGCGAGGTGGAGCCCCTGGACAAGCCGCTGCGGAGCGAGGACAGCCGCGCCCACGCCCTGCTGGTGGACGACGACGAGGTCACGGTGCGCGGCCTGGGCGAGCACCTGACCCAGCTCGGCTTCGACGTCTCCTACAGCCGCAACGGGTACGAGGCCCTGGCCCTGTTCCGCCAGGACCCGGAACGCTACGACCTGGCCCTCATCGACGTGGCCGCGCCCGAGCTCTGCGGCCTGGAGCTGGCCAAGGAGCTCAAGCTCTCGCGCTACGACCTGCCCGTGGTGCTGCTCTCGGCCTATACCGAGGTCTTTCCGGACCACAAGGCCCGGGCCCTGGGAGTCCAGGCCTTCCTGCGCAAGCCCTGCGCCTTCGAAGAGGTGGCGGGCCTGCTCGACGCCATCCGCCCCCGCCCCCGGGACCAGGAGGACCGCCCATGGCGCAGGTCCTGATCATCGACGACGACGTCCAGCTCTGCAAGGCGCTGGGCATGGTCATCGCCAGCATGGGCCACCGGGTGGACTCGGCCAACTACCTGGTGCAGGGCCTGGAGATGGCCCGCCAGGGACGCTACGACCTGGTCATCCTGGACATCGGCCTGCCCGACGGCTCGGGCCTGGACGCCCTGCCCGAGATCCACGACTGCCGCAGCCGCCCCGAGGTCATCATCCTCTCCGCCTCGGGCGACCCGGACGGGGCCGAGCTGGCCATCCGCAGCGGGGCCTGGAGCTACATCCCCAAGCCCCCCACCATGAGCGCCATCAAGCTGCCCGTGAGCCGGGCCATCGAGTACCGCCGCCAGAAGCTCTCCCGCTCCGCCTCCCACGAGCTGCGGCGCGACGCCGTCATCGGGGCCTCCGACGCCCTGGCCGCCTGCCTGGAGCTGGCCGCCCAGGCCGCGGAGACCGACGCCAACGTGCTCATCACCGGCGAGACCGGCACGGGCAAGGAGCTGCTGGCCCGGGTCATCCACGAGAACAGCCGCCGCGCGGGCGGCCCCTTCGTCATCGTGGACTGCGCCGCCCTGCCCGAGAACCTGGTGGAGAGCGTGCTCTTCGGCCACGAACGCGGGGCCTTCACCGGCGCGGACAAGCGCTCCGGCGGGCTGGTGCGCCAGGCCCACCAGGGCACCCTGTTCCTGGACGAGATCGGCGAGCTGCCGCTCAGCGTGCAGAAGAGCTTTTTGCGCGTCATCCAGGAGCACCGCTTCCGCCCCGTGGGCGGCGAGGAGGAGGTCCAGAGCGACTTCCGGCTCATCGCCGCCACCAACCGCGACCTGGACGCCCTGGTGACGGGCTGGGACTTCCGCCAGGACCTGCTCTTCCGCATCCGCACCATCGCCATCGAAGCGCCGCCCCTGCGCGCCCGGCGCGGCGACGTGGCCCGCCTGACCGCCCACTTCCTGCGCGCCTGCGCCAGCCGGGACCACGCCCCGCCCAAGCAGTGCTCCCCGGACTTCCTGGACGCCCTGGAGGCCTACCCCTGGCCGGGCAACGTGCGCGAGCTCTCCAACGCCCTGGAGAGCGCCCTGGCCCAGGCCGGGCCGGAGTCCATCCTGCTGCCGCGCCACCTGCCCGTGGACATCCGCGTCACCTGCACCCGCCAGGCCCTGGCCGGGCGCGACCGGGACCGCCCCGGGGACGCGGCGACCGGGCCCGGCGACGGAGCGCCGGGGCCGGAGGGGTTTCCCAACCTGAAGGAGTACCGGGAGCAGGTGCTGGCCCGGGCCGAGCGGCGCTACCTGCGGGACCTGTTCACCGCGGCGGAGGGGGAGGTGCGCGCGGCCTGCGGGCTCTCCGGGCTCTCGCGCGCCCGGCTCTACGCCCTGCTCAAGAAGCACGGCCTGTCGCGCCGGGAGCTGTCCGGCCCGGCGGAGCGGCGCTGAGGGGCCTCAGTCCGCCCACTGGTGGCGGATGGCCGTGATCTCCTCGATGTGCTCGAAAAAGGCCGCCACCACGTCGGGGTCGAACTGGACGCCCGCCCCCTGGCGCACGATCTCCC
>JBFWIY010000203.1:0-5841 GCA_050255855.1 Desulfovibrionaceae bacterium | reverse complement strand
GCAGCGCGCCCACGCAGGACCGGGCCAGGTCGGCCTCGGGGCCGGGGGCGCTCCCGGTCCCCTCGGCGCTCAGGGCGCGGAGGCCCAGGGCCGCGGCCTCCAGCAGGTGCACCTTGCCGCAGTCCCCCACCAGCAGGTGCTCGCGCAGGGGGGCGGGCAGGGCCGTTGGCGCGGCGGGGTCGAAGCGCGCGGCGCAGCGGCGCGCGGCGCGGCGGATGGCGTCCTGGTGATCTGCGGTCAAATCGGGGGTCGACATCCGGGCGCTCCTCGTTTGGAGGGGAGTGGAGGGGGAGTGGAAGGGTGGCCGGGGCTACGCGCCCTCGGCCAGCCGGGTCACGGCCCCGGCGTCCAGCTGCCGGGGCGGCCGGTGGCCATGGTAGATGGTGAGCAGGCGCAGGGCCTTGGTGCGGTTGTCCAGCCGGGTGGTCACCAGCAGCCGGTTCAGGCGGCCCATGCGGCGGCGCAGCAGCGGGTCGCGGGCCAGGCGGTCCATGGCCACGGCCAGGGCCCCGGCGTCCTCGCTCGGGCAGACCAGGCCGTTGATGCCGTCCACCACCAGCTCCGGCACGCCCCCCACCCCGGTGGCCACCACGGGCAGGGCCGCGGCGAAGGCCTCCAGCAGCACGTTGGGCAGGCTCTCCTGGCGTGAGGAGAGCACCAGCGCGTCCGCGGCCAGCAGCTCCTCCATGACCTCGGCGTGGCCCAGGGGCCCGGTGAGGCGCAGCCGGGAGCGCACCTCCGGGGCCAGCACGGCCTCGAACTGCTCGGGCTTTTTCACCCCGATGGCCACGAACTCCACGTCGCGCGGGTCGTGTTCGCGGCAGAACCGGGCGCAGGCCCGCAGGAACACGTCGAACCCCTTGGCCGGGGCGTCGTTGCCCACGTAGACCAGCCGCGCCCCGCGCTTGTCGCGCTCGGGCCGCTCGGGCACCGGGGCCTCGGGCACAAAGGCGTTGTAGACCACGAAGAGCCGCTTTTCCGGCACGAGCAGCCGTCGCAGGGTGTCGGCGCAGGCCTCGGAGTTGACGATGCACCCGTCGGCGATGCGCGACCACAGGCCGAAGAGCAGGTTGGGCGCGAAGATCACCCCGCGGCCGATGAACAGCCGCCAGGGCGCGCCCAGGGCCTTGGCCAGCACCGCGCCCTTGTAGGCCCGGTTGTGGAAGGTGTGCACCACGTCGATGCCGCGTTCGCGGCACTGGGCGGTGAGGAACCGGGCCGTGGCCCAGGCCGAGCCGAAGCCCTCGAAGGTGGCCAGCCTGCAGCCCAGGCGGGCCAGCTCCCCGGCCAGGGGCGCGTCGGGCCGCACCGCGGCGTGCACCTCCACGCCCAGGTCCAGCAGCCCGGCCGCGTTGTTGATGAGCTGGCGGCTGCCGCCGGAGAGCTTGTCCGAGTCCGTGGCCAGGAGCACGCGCCGCACCTCGGGCCGGGGCCGGAAGCGCTTGACGAAGACCCGGGCCGCCGGAACGGTGTCGTACATGCGCAGGCGCTGGGCCAGCCAGCCCGCGCCCTTGCTCCCGGCCACGCCCAGGCGGTGCAGGCGGAAGGGGTCCGAGCCCGGGGCGTTGGCCCCGCGCTCCAGGCTGAAGGCCCCCACGTACCCGGCGGCCTGGAGTTCTTCCAGGCTCACGGCGTCGTACTGGCCCCAGGGCCAGCAGAAGATCTGGCGCTCCCGGCCGGTGAGCTCGCGCATGCGCCGCAGGCAGCGGCCCAGGTCGTCACGGCAAAAGGCCCGGCGCTCCTCCGGGCTGCGGCGGCGGAAGCGCCACCCCCCGCCCGGCGCGGCCTCGGGCCAGTACCCGTCGTACACGTAGGCGCTGCCCTCGGCAAAGGTCGGGGCCCCCTCGGCCGCTTCGGGATAGATGCCCCAGGCGGGCCAGCGGGCCTTGGGATGCCCCAGGGCCGGGCCCGGGTCCGGGGTGCGGAAGGCCCCCTGGTGGCGGCAGCCGTGGCCGTAGACCTCCATGCCCATGTCGAGCAGGGCGGAGATTTCACCGGAGTTAATGAAATGCTCGTATTTCTGCTGTGTTAGGGCTTCACGAAAACAATCAGGCATGGGCCGGGGCAGGGGGGCCTGGCCCGGCACCCGGGCCGCCCCCTCCCACACGAAGTCCGTGCACGCGAAGAACGCGCCGCACATGCCCCGGTCGGCCAGCTCCGGGGCGATGGTGAACCAGGCCGAGGCGTGGCCGTCGTCAAAGGTCAGCACCACCTCGCGCCCGGCGGGCTCGGCCCGGCCGGTGGCGATGTCCACCAGCCGCGCGGCCGGGATGGTGGTGAAGCCCAGGTCCCGGATGCAGTCCAGGTGTTCGCGGAAGCGCTCCAGGCTATGCCCGGCCTGGGGGCCCACGTCGTGGTAGCAGAGGACCGGAATGCTGCGTCGGATCATGGTTGCGTCATGGTCAGGATTATGGTCGGGATCATGCTCGGATTTCGTGTCCCTGTGGGGCGGAGTCGCGGCCCCGGGCCGCGCGCGGCGCGCAACGCACGCCATGACCGGGGTAGCAGAAGCCCGCCGCGGCGGCAAGGCCGGGGGCCGGCAGGGGCGCGGCGGGGTGCGCGAAAGCCCGGGAACGGCCGCGGGACCTGGGCCGGAGGGCCGCCCGGCCCCGGCCCCCGGACCGTGCGGAACCGGCGGCCGGACCCGGCCCGGACCGGCGCGCGGGGCGGTCGCCCGCTCTCTTCGCCGGAAGGGATTGAAAACCCGTGGCAATACCGATATGGGAAGAGGACATGGAAGCCAGGACCGTCCTATTCGTCGCCGAGGCGCAGTCCGTCTCCCGCCTCTTCGACACCCTGCGCGAGGCCGGTCTCCAGGCCGGGCTCGCCGACAATCTCACCGGCGCCCTGGGCTTCATCAAAAAATCCCGCCCCGACCTGGTCCTCACCCGCCCCATGCTCCAGAGCTACAAGGCCGAAGACCTCCTGGCCGAGGCCGAACGCACCGACGGCTTCCCCCCCGTGGTGGTCTTCACCAAGGCCGGCAGCGCGGGCGACGCCCTCCACTTCCTGGAGCTCGGGGCCAAGGACTACTGGCTCGAACCCATCACCGCGGACAAGATCCGCATGGTCCTGCCCGCCCGACGTCCGGAACCCGAACCCGACCGCGCCGACCACGACGCCGAGACCGCACGCGATCCGGGCCGTGATCCGGGGCGCGACCCGGGCCGCGACTCCGGCCCCGCCGCCCCCCGCGACGCCGCCCCGGCCCCGGCCCGCGGGGCCAAGCCCTTCCAGGTCATCGGCAAGCACCCGGCCATGCTCCGCGTCCTGGCCCTGGCCAAACAGGTGGCCCGCTCCAAGGCCACCGTGCTCATCTCCGGCGAGTCCGGCACCGGCAAGGAGATGTTCGCCCGTTTCCTGCACCACCACTCCGACCGCGCCGACCAGCCCTTCGTGGCCATCAACTGCGCCGCCCTGCCCGAACACCTCCTGGAATCCGAGCTCTTCGGCCATGAAAAAGGCTCCTTCACCGGGGCCATCAGCCGCAAGCTCGGCAAATTCGAACTGGCCGGCGGCGGCACCATCCTCCTGGACGAGATCACCGAAATGGACCTCGGCCTCCAGGCCAAGCTCCTGCGCGTGCTCCAGGAAGGCGAGATCGACCGCGTGGGCGGCGTGGAGACCATCCCCGTGGACGTCCGCGTGCTGGCCACCACCAACCGCAACATCGAGGACGCCGTCCGCGCCGGGGACTTCCGCCAGGACCTCTTCTACCGCCTGAACGTCATCCCCCTCAAACTCCCGGCCCTGAACGAGCGCGGCGACGACGTCCAGCTCCTGGCCGACTTCTTCGTGGCCAAATACTGCCAGGCCTACGGCATCCCCCGCCTGGCCTTCTCCGACGAGGCCCGCGACTGGCTCGGCGACTACGACTGGCCCGGCAACGTGCGCGAACTCCAGAACCTCATGGAGCGCGCCGTGCTCCTGGCCGGAACCGGCCCCATCCGCCCGGCCCACTTCCTGGTGGACTCCGACGCCTGGGAGCCCGACACCCTGGACGAGGTGGCCCAGGAGGCCGAAAACCAGCCCGCCCCCCCGGACTCCGCCGACGAGGCCCTGTCCGTCATGCCCCTGCACGAGATGGAGAAAAAGCTCATCCTCAAGAGCCTGGACGAGACCGGCGGCAACCGCACCCAGGCCGCGGACCTGCTCGGCATTTCCGTGCGCACCCTGCGCAACAAGCTCAACGAATACAAGCAGCAAGGCCTCAGCATCCCGTAGGCGCGCCCCGGCGAAGCCCTCGGCGCTGCGCCAAACGGCGCGGCGTCAGCCCCCCCATCCCGTGAGCCAGGCCCCGGCCAGGGCCCCGATCCAGACCAGGACCGTGGGCGCGACCACCAGGGCCAGGGCCACGCCCTTGCGGAAGGTGGCCAGGTACATGCCCGCCAGCTTGAGGTCCACCATGGGCCCCAGGGCCAGGAAGGCGGCCTTGGCCGCGGTGGGAAAGAGGGTGAAGCTGGCGGCCACGAAGGCGTCGGCCTCGGAGCAGACCGAGAGGAGCACGGCCAGGAGCATCATGCCCGCCACGGCCAGGGGCAGGCTGCCGGACACGGCGGCCAGCAGCCCGGCCGGGGCCCAGGTCTTGATGGCCGCCGAGGCCAGCGCTCCGAGGACCAGGAACTGGCCCATGCCCAGGAACTCGCGGCCGGTGCGCCAGAGCACGCGCCCGGGCCGCGTCGCCCCCAGGCCCGTGGCCGGGAGCTCGTCCCCGCCGCAGGCGCAGGCCGGGCCGTGGTCGTGGACATGGCCGTGGTCGTGGTCGTGGACATGGTCGTGTTCATGCCCGCAGGCCGAGGCATCCGGGCGATCGGAGACGTGGGGCAGGCCTGGGGCGAGCAGGCCGGGCCGGAGCAGGGCCTCGCGCGGGGCGCGGCCCAGGACCAGGCCCAGGCCCAGGGCCGGGGCGGCCACCAGGAGCACGCGCCAGACCAGCATGCGCCAGTCGCCCTGAAAGGCCACCCAGGTGGAGGCCAGCACCAGCGGGTTGACCACCGGGGCGGCGAGCATCCAGGTGATGGCCACGCCCGGGGGCAGGCCGCGCGCCAGCATGCGCCGGGCCAGCGGGGCCGCGCCGCACTCGCAGGTGGGCAGCACCAGCCCGCCGAAAAAGCCCAGGGCGGCCTGGCCCAGGGCGGAGCGCGGGCTCAGCCGGGCCAGCAGGGCGTCCGTGGCCAGCACCTCGAACAGCGCGCCCAGGAACGCGCCCAGCAGCAGAAACGGCGCGCCCTCGGCCACGATGCTGGCGGCGATGACGGCGAAGAGGTGCAGGTCTTCCACCCAAGGGCTCCTGACGGTGGCCCGGGGTGGGATGCCCCGGGGAGGGAGACGGCCGGACGACGGGGACCGGACGACGGGGACCGGACGACGGGGACCGGACGACGGGGGCCGGACGACGGGGGCCGGACGACGGGGACCGGGCGGCGGGGCGCTCCGGCGCAGCGGTCCGGCCCAGCCGGAAAGGGTCCGGCCCGGGCCGCTATCGGATGAGGCCGCGGCGGCCCGGCCGGGGATCGGTCCGACGCCGTTCCCTCCATGCCACGCCGGGCCCCGGCCGTCCAGCCGCCCGCCCGCGCCGCCTCCCCGGCGTCGCCATTCGGCCGCGAGGCCAGCCCCCATGCCTCCCGTCCCCCCCCCATGCCCCCATGCCTCCCGCCCCCGCCTTTCCTTCCCCCTCGCCCCCTCCCTTCCCTCCGCCCCGTCCCGCCCCAGTTTTCCCGCCCCCCGACGTTGACAGTAAATGCAACTCTGTTGCATATTGCCCCCCGGACCCGCCCCCGCCGGGACGGGCCCGTCAACCGAACCCAGGAGGTTCACATGCGATATCCGCATCCTCTTCCG
>JBFWIY010000202.1:0-5851 GCA_050255855.1 Desulfovibrionaceae bacterium | reverse complement strand
CGGGGGGCCGGGGCCCCGGCGGGGAGGCGGCTACGGTTCCTCGCTGGTGGCGTTGTCGTCGTCCGCATCCCAGGGGGCCGTGGCGCCCTCCTGGATGTTGGGGACCAGGGGCTGGCCCTGGGCGCGCTTGGCCTCGATCTCGGCCACGGTCTTCTCCAGGAACAGGGAGCGGAACTCGTCCATGGGGTGATCGGTGCCGGGCCGACCGATGGCGCCGGGGTGCTCCACGGCCATGAGCTCCCAAAGCTCCCGGACGTGGGAGATGTCGGTCCCGGTCCGGGCGCTGAAATACAGGCCCACGTAGTCGGCCTCTTCCTCCATGGGGATGGAGTTGGCGTCGTTGACCATGCGGCTCGCATCGGTGAAGGCCCCGGAGGGACCGCCGGTGAAAAAGGTCACGATGGCGTCGGCGAGCTGCCCCAGGGCGACGTTCTGCTTGTCCTGCTCAATGTGGCCCATGACGTTGTGGGCCATTTCATGGCCGAGGATGAGCATGAGCTGGCCATCGTCGGTGAGCAGGCGCAGGAGCCCGGTGTTCACGTAGATGACCTTGCCGTCGGCGCAGGCGTTGACTTCGTCCGTGTAGACCAGGACCAGCGGATAGCGGCATACCGCCTCGGCCTGGACGTCGATGTAGGAGATGAGCCCCCTGCGCCGGACGCCGAGCTGCACGGTGACCGGGTCCAGGGCGTTGGCCGGCTTTACGAAGGGGGTGGGGGTCGCGTCCACCTCCGGCACGGCCAGGGCGCTCTCGGGCTGCGCAGCGGCCTTGTCGGCGTCCTTGTCGGCAGCCTTTTCGGTCTGCTTGTCGGCGGCCGTGGCGTTGTCCGCGCCGGTTTTGGCGTCGTCCTTGGCGGTGCGGCGGAAGTCCTGATACATCCACTCCCTGAGGTCCTTCCGCCCGGCCTCGCCCGAGGGCACGCTCCGACCGTTGTAGGTGAGGATCTCGTCGCCCACGCGCAGTCCGGCCTTGTCTCCCGGGCTGCCCGGAGCCACGGCGAAGATGGAGGGCTGGTCCGAGGTGATGCCCATGACCGTGGCCACGGTGGGGCGCCAGTCCGGAGCCAGGTTTTCGGCGCTGTCGATGGAGACGCCCAGGGAGCGGACGGTCTTGCGGCCGCACAGGTCGGCGTTGGCGTGGCGCAGGAGGTAGCCCAGCCGGTTGAGGCGGTCCTTGTATTCGAACTCGCGCTTGAGGGCCAACTCGCGCACGCGTTCGCTCTGGATCCGCACGTCGGTCTTGTTCACCGTGGGCCGCGCCGTCTTGGTGCCGCACGACGCCGCCAGCACCGCCGCCCCCAGCACCCCCAACACCACCGCCAGCATCCGGACCCGCCGCGCCATGCCCCACGCCCTCCGTTTTGGGGGGCAGCCTATTGCAAAAGCCGATACAACACAATCTCCGGAGCGCGATTTGGACCTGCAATTTCAGGGTGTTATCGTATAGTCGTTATAGGATGACAGCAGACGGGCGGGTCATATTCCGCCCCGGTCACGGCCCGATTGCGGCCGACCCCGCCCGATGTCGCAGCGGCCCGGAAAACCGCGCGGGACGGTTCCCCATGGGCGCGCCATGGGAAACCGTCCCGCACCAACCGAACGGCCCAAGGGAATCAGCCCCGCCGACCGCCAAAGGCCGCTTCGGCCCGGCCCAGAGGCCCTACTTGCCGCAGCACTTCTTGTACTTCTTCCCGGACCCGCAGGGGCAGGGGTCGTTGCGGCCGACCTTGGCGGCCTCGCGGCGCACGGTCTTGGGCTTCTTGGGGCCCGACTCCCCGCCCGCGTACTGGAGGTTCTTGTCCTCCTTGTGCTTGAACTCGCGCTCGTCCGCCTCGGCCTCGGTCCGGATGCGGATGCGCATGAGCGCCTTGAGCACGTTCTCCCGGATGGCGTAGAGCATCTCCTGGAAGAGTTCGAAGCCCTCGCGCTTGTACTCCTGCTTGGGGTCCTTCTGGCCGTAGCCGCGCAGGCCGATGCCGTCGCGCAGCTGGTCCATGCCGAGCAGGTGCTCCTTCCAGTTGCGGTCCAGGGAGTCCAGGCAGAAGAAGCGCAGGATCTCGCGGTAGCGGGCGTCCTCCCCGGCGCTGGCCTTGAGGATGTCCAGGGTCTCGCCGATCCAGGCGTGGACCTGCTCGGCCGTGGGCAGGCCGCCCTCCATGAACCCGGGGAAACGGGCCAGGTTGAAGACCTCGTCCAGCCGGGAGCGCACGGACTCCACGGTGTCCGGTTCCGGGTCCTTGCCCGTGTGGGCCGGGGCCAGGATCTCCTCCACCAGCTCGTCCGCGTACTGGTCCACGATGCCTTCCAGGTCCGTGGAGTACATGAGTTCGCGCCGCTGGGAGTAGATGACCTCGCGCTGCTGGTTCATGACGTTGTCGAAGTCCAGCAGCTGTTTGCGGATCTCGAAGTTGTGGTTCTCCACGCGCTTCTGGGAGTTCTCGATGGCCCGGGAGACCAGCCGGTTCTCGATGGGCTCGCCCTCGCGCATGCCGAGCTTGCCCATGATGCCGGAGATGCGGTCCGAGCCGAACAGGCGCATGAGGTCGTCGTCCAGGGCCAGGTAGAAGCGGGAGGAGCCCGGGTCGCCCTGACGGCCGGAGCGGCCGCGCAGCTGGTTGTCGATGCGCCGGGACTCGTGGCGCTCGGTGCCCACGATGTGCAGGCCGCCCAGGTCCGTGACCCCGTCGCCCAGCTTGATGTCCGTGCCGCGGCCCGCCATGTTGGTGGCGATGGTCACCTTGTGGCGCTGGCCCGCCTCGGCCACGATCTCGGCCTCGGCCTCGTGGTTCTTGGCGTTGAGCACGTTGTGGGGCACGCGGCGCTTCTTGAGCAGCCCGGAGAGCAGCTCGGACTTCTCGATGCTCACCGTGCCCACCAGCACGGGCTGGCCGATGTCGTACTTCTCCACGATCTCGTCCACGATGGCCTCGTACTTCTCCTGCTGGGTGCGGTAGATGAGGTCCGGGTGGTCCTTGCGGATCATGGGCCGGTGGGTGGGGATGACGATGACCTCCAGGTCGTAGATCTCGCGGAACTCCACGGCCTCGGTGTCGGCCGTGCCGGTCATGCCCGAGAGTTTGTCGTACATGCGGAAGTAATTCTGGAAGGTGATGGAGGCCAGCGTCTGGTTCTCGGCCTCCACCTTGACGTGCTCCTTGGCCTCCAGGGCCTGGTGCAGGCCGTCGGAGAAGCGGCGGCCCGGCATGAGCCGGCCCGTGAACTCGTCCACGATGACCACCTGGTCGTCCTTGACGATGTAGTCCACATCGAGCTTGAAGATGTGGTGGGCCTTGAGGGACTGGAGCACGTGGTGCTGGAGGGTGATGTTCTGGGGGTCGAACAGGTTCTCCACGCCGAGGAGCTTCTCCACCTTCTCCACGCCCTGGTCCGTGAGGGTCACGGTGCGGCCCTTCTCGTCGATCTCGAAATCGCCGCGCGGGGCGGGCTTGTGCCCGAGCTTCTCCTCGGCCAGCTCGTCCTCGGTCTTGATCCAGGGGCGCAGGCCCGGGATGATCGAGTCCACGTGGCGGTAGAGCTGGGTGGACTGCTGGGTGGGGCCGGAGATGATGAGCGGGGTGCGGGCCTCGTCGATGAGGATGGAGTCCACCTCGTCCACGATGGCGTAGTTGAGTTCGCGCTGCACGAGCTGTTCCTTGTAGAACTTCATGTTGTCGCGCAGGTAGTCGAACCCGAATTCGTTGTTGGTGCCGTAGGTGATGTCGCTGCCGTAGGCGGCCTGGCGCTCCTGGTCGGTGAGGCCGTGGACGATGACGCCCACGCTCAGGCCCAGGTGGTTGTAGATCTGGCCCATCCACTCGGCGTCGCGCCGGGCCAGGTAGTCGTTCACCGTGACCAGGTGCGCGCCCTTGCCGGACAGGGCGTTGAGCACCATGGGCAGGGTGGCCACCAGGGTCTTGCCCTCGCCGGTCTTCATCTCGGCGATCTTGCCCTGGTGCAGGGTCATGCCGCCGATGAGCTGGACGTCGAAGTGGCGCATGTCGAGCACGCGGCGGCCCGATTCGCGCACCAGGGCGAAGCACTCGGGCAGCAGGTCGTCCAGGGCGCGGCCGTTCTCCACTTCCTGCCGCCAGGCCGCGATCCTGGCCCGCATGTCGTCGTCGGAGAGCTTGCGCACGGCCTCTTCCAGGGCGTTGATGCGCGCCACCGCGGGACGGCAGTGTTTGAGAAAGCGTTCGTTGCTGGAGCCGAAGATGGTCTTCAGGAGCGACATCTAAAATTCTCCTCGGATGAGGGATGGTTACGGAATCATCGTGTCGAGCCAATGGGCCGCGACGACGCCCTCGGGGGCCGTGGCGGCCAGCTGGGTGACGCAGGCCGTGCAGCCCGTGAGCACCAGGCCCGGCAGGGGCGCGGGCTTCCCGGCGGCGGTGGTGGCCGCCCGCTGCCAGCGCCGCCCGGCCACGGCCGCGCTGTACTGGGGCGCGGCCAGCTGCATCACCCCGCCGAACCCGCAGCAGGCGTCCGTGAGCCGGACCAGGCGCGGGCCCAGGGCCGCGGTCAACAGGGCCCGGTCCGGGTCCTTGGCCGCGGGCATGTGGCAGGGCCGGTGGTAGCCCACCCGCTCGGGCGCGCTATCGGATAGCACAAAGCGCGCATCATGAAAACACGCGGCCAGGGGCGTGAGCGCGGCGGCGAAGGCCGCGGCCTCGTCCGGGCCCTCGAAGAGCTCCGGCCGCCCGGCATACGCGCCCAGGCCGTGCAGGCAGGAGGCGCAGAAGACCGCCACGGGCCGCCGCCCGGCCGCGCGCCAGGCCGAAATATTGCGCCGGGCCGCGGCGTCCAGGTCCGCGCTCAGCCCGGCCGAGCCCAGGCTGGACCCGCAGCACCCGAAGTCCGCGTCCACCCGCTTCATGCCCAGCCGGTCCATGAGCCCCACGGCCGCCGCCTTCCAGCGCTTGGACAAATAGTCCGCCCCGCAGCCCGCAAAGAGCAGCACCTCGCGCCCGCGCCAGGGGCTGGCCGGGTTGGGCGCCACGGCCACGAAGGGCTCGGCCCGCCGCGCCCCGGAAAGCCCGCGCAGGCCCTTGAGGGCCACGCCCAGCCGGGCCGGGGTCAGCCCCTCGGGCAGGGCCTTGGCCAGCAGCGCGGCCCCGGGCCAGATGAGCCCGGCCCGGGTGAGCCAGAGCTTCCACAGGGCGATGGCGAAGGTGGGATGGGCGTGGCGCAGCTCGGCCACAAAGGCCGGGGTGTCCCGCTGCTGGGGGCAGGCCTCGCGGCACCGGCCGCAGGACAGGCACAGCCCGGCCAGCCGGGCCACGTCCGCCTCGGCCAACTCCTTGGGGTCCGCCAGCAGCCGCCGGGCCAGCTGGCCCTTGGAGCGCGGGGCCAGCTCCTCCTTGCCCGTGGCGTCCAGCAGCGGACAGACCTCCAGGCACTTGCCGCACAGGGTGCATTGCTGGGTCATGGCCGCGCCTACCAGTCCTTGCCCGGGTTCATGATGCCCAGGGGATCGAAGACCCGGCGCACCTCGGCCATGAGCCCGCGCTCCGCCGCGCCGATCTGCCGGGTGGCGGCCTCGCGCTTGCTCAGGCCGATGCCGTGCTCGCCCGACACCGTGCCGCCCAGGTCCAGGGCGGTGTCGAAGACCTCGTCCCGAGCCTTGGCCGCCCGGTCGTGCTGGGCCTGGTCCGCGGCGTCGAACATGATGTCCACGTGCAGATTGCCGTCGCCCAGGTGCCCGAACAGCAGCAGCTTCAGGCCGTAACGGTCGGTGATCTCCCGGGCGCGGCGCACCGCCTCGGCCACCCGGCCGCGCGGCACGGCGATGTCCTCGGCCATCTTGCCCGACCCGAGCTTGAAGGCCGCGGGGTTGAGCAGGCGGCGCACCTCC
>JBFWIY010000201.1:0-5912 GCA_050255855.1 Desulfovibrionaceae bacterium | reverse complement strand
GACAACGCGCGCGAGATGGCCGTGCGCGGCGTGCTGCCCCGGCCCTTCATCAACTATTTCCTGGTGGCCCTGCGCGGCAACGTGGAGGGCGTGGACGACTTCGAGGCCCGGCCGGTGCTCTTCGGCTCGGAAAACCCGGTCATGGCCGAACGCCAGACAACCCTGCGCGCCATCGTGGCGGAGCACACCCGGCACTTCAAGTTCGGCAAGCGCAGCGTGGGCTGGGAGGCCGTGTACAAGGACCGCCGGACCATGCGCATCGCCGTGGAACTCCTGGCCGACGTCATCGGGGCCATGGACAACCTGGGCAACGGGCGGGTCCTCAAGATCATCCAGAACATCCAGAACATGGACAAGCCCCCGGAGCCCCGCAACGCCATGCAGCGCGAATTCACCACGGCCGACGTCAAGCTGCTCAAGGCCGGGCTCCAGCGCGCCTGGGAACTCCTGGACAAGGCCGTGGGCGCGGCGGACCAGGCGGGCTGACCGCCGCAGCTCGCCCCCCCCCGCTCGCCCCCCTGGGCCGAGGCGCGGCCGAGCGACCCCTGCGGGCCGCTCGCCGTCCCGTTCCGGCCGTCCCCCTCGCCCCCGCCCGTGTCCCCGCCGCCATCCTGGCCCGGCAACCCGCATCGTCCAACGCTTCCTAACCGCTGCCCCCCCGTGGCCGCGCCGTCCCTCCCCGGGGCGGTCCGCCCGCTGCGGGGCATGGCGGCATACATTTCGTCGTCTGATTCGTAACACGTACTCCATGACGAAAGGTCATCATGGCGAATCCGGGGGACGGACCACGACGCCGGGCGCGGCCCGGGCGAATGCCGGGGATGGATCCGCGGGCGGATCAAGACCCGGGACAGGGGGGCGGAAAAAGGAGGACCAAGAAACGCGGGTGGGAAGAAGCCGGAGCAAACCGGACCGGACGGGCGGGGGAGGAACGGAGCGGACGGGCGAGGCGGCGGCGCGGAGCCGCTACCAGCCGTAGTAGCGGACCATGAGCTTGCGGTAGCTGCCGTCGGCCACCAGGGCGCGCATGGCCTCGTCGATGCGCCCGGCCAGGGCCTCGGCGTCCGGCGTCCCGGCCCGGGACACGGCCACGAAGGAGCCGTGCGGCCCGCGCAGGGGCTTGTGCAGCGGGGTGACGGTGCTGGTCATGCCCATGCGCTTGAGCAGGTAGGAGGCCACCTCGGTCTGGGACACGAAGGCGTCCACCCGGCCCTGGAACAGGGCCATGATGCAGTCCGGAATGCCGGAACATTGCACGATATGGAAAATCCCTTCCGATGCCGCCCGGTCGAAATCCAGGCCCATGCTCAACTCGTCCACCCGGCCCACGGTCCGGCCCTTGAGGTCGGCCACGCCGTCAAAGGGGAAACGGTCGCCCCGCTTCACGTACAGGGCATAGGTGGAGAGGTGCAGGGGATGGGCCAGGGCGAAGGCGGCGTAGGCGTCGCGCGCAGGCAGGTGCAGCAGGCCGATGGCCCCGGCGCACTCGCCCTTCTGGAGCATGGGGATCAGGCGGGCCCAGGGGACCAGCCGGATCTCGGCCTTGAAGCCCGCGCGGGCCGCCGCCTCACGGAACAGCTCCACATCGCTGCCCGCGGGCGCGCCGTCCTGAATGAAGGAGAAGGGCGGAAAGGCCTCGTCCGCCACGAAGACCAGGGGGGCGTCGCCCGCAGCCCGCGCCGCCGGGGCCAGCGCCCCGATGGACACGACCGACACCGCGGCCGCCATGACGGCCGCCAGCAGCCCCAGCCTCAGGTGGCAAGTGATCCGGTGCATGCTTCCCTCCGCGCCCCCGGCGCGCCTTCCTCCCGCGCCCCTCGGGCCGGGGTTCCAGCAGTAGCCGTTTCGCCGGGGCGTGGCAAGCCCGCGCCCCGCCGCCCCGGGTCCTTGCGGACGGCGCGGCGTCCCCGGTCCGGCCGGAGCGGACACCGGACCAAAACACCGCGGGGACGCCCGGCCGGTCCGCCGGACATCCCCGCCGATCCTCGGCCCGGGCGGGCCTACAGCTTGACGATGTCGAGGCCGTCCTCGAACAGCGCCGTGCACTTGTACTGCTTGCCCCCGTCCGTCACGATGTAGTCGTTGGCCGGGAAAAGCGTGATGGCCGGCGCCCAGTCATCATTGATCATGATGTCCTTGGCTTCGCCGTTGCTCTCGAACCGGACCACCGTGCCACCGGGCAGGGTCAGCATTTCGCCGTGGTGCAGGCGCAGCGGCAGATCCTTCTCCGTGTACTCCATAGCTCCACCCCCTAACGGTTGTTTGTTCTAAAAAGCACAATATAACAAAAAAACCCATTTGGGAACACCAACCCGATGAGAATTCCCACTAAAATTCCCCCCCGGCCCCGCGCTTGCCCCGTCCCGACGGGCGTTGTATTCTCCGAAATTCCCGGTGGTCCCCCCGGGCCCGGCCGCCGCCGCGGGGATGGCCGCCGCTCCCGGCGACCGTGGACCGCCAACCGCCGCACCGCCCACAGAGGACGCGCCATGCCCCGACGCCCCGCCCCTTCCCTCCCGCGCCCGGCCCGGCCCGCCCGGCCCGCCCGGCCCGCATCGTCCGTGCGGCCCGCGTGGCCCGTCCGGCTCGCGTGGCCCGTCCTGCTCCTCCTGTGGGCCGTGGCCCTGGCCGCCTGCGCCCGGCCCGGGCCCTGGGCCCCGGTGGCCGACCTGGCCCTGCCCCAGTCCGCCTCGGCCTACCTGGCCCCGGCCACGGCCGACGCCCCCCTCTGGCCCGCGGACCGCGCCGCCGCCCTGGCCGAGACCCTGCGCCAGCGCCGCTTCGCCCCCTGGCGCCGCGGGACCGCGGCCCACAGCGCCGACGAACTCTTCTGGGGGCTCAAGCTCCTGGACCGCCCCCTGTGGGGCGAAAACCTGCTGCCCCGGCCCCCGGCCTGGGCCGCCGGGATCCTGGCCCAGTGCCGCCGCGACGCCTACCCCTCGGACGGCCGCCGCGCCGTGGCCACGGCCAACACCAGCCTGCGCCTGCTGCCCGACGCCCGCCCGGCCTTTTACGACCCGCGCGCCCCGGGCGAGGGCTACCCCTTCGACATGCTCCAGAACTCCGGGGTCTGGGCGGGCACGCCGCTTTACGTGACCCACCTCTCGGCCGACGGCGGCTGGGCCCTGGCCGAGGCCCCCTACGCCGCGGGCTGGGTGCCCATCACCGACCTGGGCTTCGTGTCCGACGAGTTCGCCGCCACGGTGGAGTCCCTGGGCCTGGCCGCGGTGGTGCGCGAGGGCGCGCCCCTGGCCGACGCCTCGGGCCTGTTCCGGTTCACCGGCCGGGTGGGCATGCTCCTGCCCGTGGACGACTCGGGCCGGGCCCTGCTGCCCGTGCGCCAGGCCGACGGCAACGCCGCCCTGACGCCCGCCGGGCCCCTGGACGGCGACCTGGCCCCCTTCCCCCTGGCCCCCACCCCGCGCACCCTGGCCGGGCTGGCCGACCAGCTCATGGGCCAGCCCTACGGCTGGGGCGGGCTCTACCAGGACCGCGACTGCTCGGCCCTGATGCAGGACCTCTTCGCCCCCCTGGGCCTGGCCCTGCCGCGCAACTCCAAGGAGCAGGCCGCGGTCGGGACCTGGATCCCCCTGGAGGGCCCGGCCTACGCCGACGACGGGGCCAAGGAGCTGGCCATCCTGGAGCGAGGCCGGCCCTTCGCCACCCTGGTGCGCAAGCCCGGCCACATCATGCTCTACCTGGGCCCCCGGGACGACGGCTCGGGCCCGCGGCCCATGGTGCTCCACGCCATGTGGGGCCTGCGCTCGGACCGGGAGTTCCCCACCCCCGGGCGCAAGGTGGTGGGGGCGGTGGTGGTCACCACCCTCACCCCGGGCCGCGAGCTGCGCGAGGTGCAAAAGCCCGGGGGCCTGCTCGTCCACGGGGTCACGGGCCTGGCCCTGCTGCCCGGGGACTGAGCCCGAGGGAGGCGGACCGCCATGCGTCAGCCCCATCGCCTGCACCTGGACGTGCCGCCCCGGCTGCCCGCCGTGGGCGAGGCCGTGCGCGAGGCCGGACGCTTTCTCCACGCCCTGGGCGCGCCGGGCCGGGCGGTCTACGCCGCCGAGCTGGTGCTGGAGGAGCTCATGACCAACGCCGTGAAGTACGGCGGTGAGGCGGTGCTGGCCGCGGCCCTGGAGCTGGAGCTGGCCCTGGCCCCGGAGGAGGACGAGACCTCCCTGGTCATCCTCCTGGCGGACCGGGGCGAGCCCTTCGACCCCACGGGCGCGGCGGCCCCGGTGCTGGGCCGCCCCCTGGAGGAGACCCTGCCCGGCGGACTGGGCCTGTACATGGTGCGCACCATGACCAGCCGCCTGGAGTACCGGCGCGAGGCCGACCGCAACGTCATCCGCGCCGCCATCGCGCTGCGCCCCGGGCCCTGGGCCTGAGGGGGGAGGGCGCGGGGCGAATCAAGGGCCGAAAGCAAGGATAAGAATGCGGATCATTGGAGTCCGTCGTGGATATGATAAAATCTTCATTACTTCAGACATGTTTTGCGCTGCGGATCGTCGCCGGGAGTGCGGCGCTCCGGCGCTCGGCGCGGGGGCTCGCGGCGGGCCTGGTCCTGGCGGCCCTGGCCCTGCTGACGGCCTGCCTGGGCGGGGCCCTGGACCCGGCCCCGCCCATCGCCAAGCCGGACTTTCCCCAGCCCGGCCGGGCCGGGTACGAGCCGAGCCCGGCCGAACGGCTGCTGGCGGGGATCAACGCCGAGCGCGCCGCCGCCGGGCTGGCCCCCCTGGCCCCGGACGCCCTGCTCGGCCAGCTGGCCGAGGAGCACGCCGCCCGCGTGGCCCGCACCCGCCCGGCCGACCCGCACGAGGGCTTCGAGGCGCGCCTGCGCAGCGCCGGACGCGCCCTGTGCGTGGAGAACGTGAGCATCGGCCCGGGGCGGCCGGACGAAATCCTGGCGGGCTGGCTGGCCGCGCCGGACCTGCGCGCCGGGCTGCTCACCCCGGAGCTGCGCGGCGCGGGCCTGGCCCGGGTGGATCAGGTCACGGTGCTCTTCGCCTGCTCGCCCTAGGCGGGCCGTTTCCCGTTCCCGGCCCGCTCCGGCGGCCTCGCCCCGGCTTTCCCATCGCGCCGCTTTCCGGTAACCAGAACCCACCGACCCCCACCCCAACCCGGGAGGCGTCCATGCGACTGCACAGCTTCTGGCTCTCCACCATGCTCAGCCTGGCCGTCATGTGGCCCTGGCACGGATTCCCCGCCGCGCCCGCGGCCGAACCCGGCGCGCCGGACGCCCCGGCCCGGGTGGAGGCCGAAAACGCCACCGAATCCCCGGCCGCCCCCCAGGACGTGGCCGCCATGGCCAAGGACGCGGCCCAAAACGCGAGTAGCGACGCGGGCGAAGGCGCGGCCGGAGCTGTAAACGGCGACGTGACCGGAGATGTAACCAAGGATATGGCCAAGGACGCGGCCGCCCCCCAGGCCGTTCCTCCGGCCGAAGCCCCGGCCCCGGCCGCCAAGCCCGGCCCCAGGAGCGCCCGGCTCCTGCCCGGCGCGCCCCAGGCCGCCCCGGCCCCGCCCGCCGCCCCTGCGCCCAAGACCGGCCCGGGGCTGTTCGAGTCCGGCCCCACCCAGTTCGACGCCGCCCCGGGCGGGCTGCCCCTGGCCCTGCCCCGGGACGGGGCCGGAGACCAGGCCGAGATCCCGGCCGCGCCGCCCGCCCCGCCCGTACCACCGGCCGCACCGGCCCCCCGGGTCCAGGCCCTGCGCGCCCCGGCCGCCCCCGCCGCCCCCCTCACCCCGGACCAGGCCCAGCCCCGGCCCGCCGCCCCGCTCTCCGTGGCCGTGGACAACAACGGCCGCGCCCTGGTGAGCGAGGTGCGCGCCCTGGACCTGCCCAGCGGCGTGGGCCGGGTGGAGTTCGTGGGCGTGCCCGAGACCATCGAGCCCGAGACCCTGCGGGTCCG
>JBFWIY010000200.1:0-5916 GCA_050255855.1 Desulfovibrionaceae bacterium | reverse complement strand
ACCGCGGCCCCGGTCCCGGTGCTGTTCCACGCCTGGGAGGCGGCGGTGCGCGCCGGGGGCAAGCTCCAGGACCCCACGGAATGGGTCCCGGCCTGGGGCGAGCCGCCCCTGGACGACATCCCCGCCCCCGGCGACGCCGAGGCCCTGCGGCGCGAGATCCTGGACGTGTGCCTGCGCGGGTTCGAGGCCATCCACGGCCTGGGCGACCTGGCCCGGGCCCTGGCCGGGCTGGCCGGGCTGCTGGCCCGGCGCGGGGCCGGGCTCTGGCGGGCCAACCTCATCGACGCCGAGTACCTCTCCCGGCTGCGCGACGCCATCCTGCCCGAGCTGGCCGCCGGGGCCCTGGCCGAGCGCCCCCTGCCCGCGTCGAGCTGCTTCGCCGTGCTGCGCCAGCTCACCCGGGACGAGCGCGTGTCCTTCGAGCCCGAGCCCCTGCTGGGCCTCCAGGTGCTGGGCATGCTGGAGACGCGGCTGCTGCGCTTCGACACGGTGCTGATCCTGGACGCCATCGAGGAGCGCCTGCCCGGGGGCAGCCCCTTTGACCCGCTCCTGCCCGACCCCCTGCGCCCGCTGCTCGGCCTGCCCGACGCGCGCGAGCGCGACGCCGTGGCCGCCTACAACTTCCAGCGCCTGCTCATGGGCGCGCGCCGGGCCGTGATCTGCTGGCAGGACGGGGTCCGCCCCGGGCTGTTCGACGCCAAGAGCGTGCGCAGCCGCTTTGTGGAGGAGCTGCTCTGGGAGCGCGAAAAGGCGCGCGGCAAGCTCCTCGCGCCCGGGGACGGCGGGCCGCTCAGCGCCGTGCGCTTCCGGGCCGGGGCCATGCCGCGGCCGGAGGTCGGCCCCCTGCCCCGCACCCCGGCCCTGGACCGGCTGGTGCGCGAAAAGCTCGAACACGGGATCAGCCTCTCCGCCCTGGACGACTACCTGCGCTGTCCCCGGCGCTTCTATTTCCACCACCTGGCCCGGGTGCAGCCCCCGACCCAGGTGCAGGAGGCGGGCGACCGGGGCGAGTTCGGCTCCGCCGTGCACGCCGCGCTCCAGGCCTTTGTCCAGCCCCACCTCGGCCGGCCGGTGAACCTGGCCGAACTGGACGCCCCGGCCCTTTTCGGGTTATTTGAACGGCATCTGGGCGAGACCGCCTTTTTCCGCCAGATGCCCTTCGACCTGCGCGCCGGGCTGCTGGCCGCCGGGCGGGCCCGCCTGGGCGAGTTCCTCGCGGCCCAACAGCCCACCCTCATCCGCGCCCTGGAGACGCCGCTCACCGCCGACCTGGAGATCGCCGGGACCACGGCGCGCCTCAAGGGCCAGTTCGACCGCCTGGACGAGCGCGCGGGCGGGCTGATGATCCTGGACTACAAGACCGGCGCCCTGCCCCAACGGCGCGGGGCCTTTCTGGCCGACCCCGAGGCCCTGGCCGCCGTGCAGGACCCGCCGGAGCCCGGGCCGGACGGCGACCCGGAGCTGCTGGCCCGGGTGCGCGAGGCCACGGGCGGGGTGCAGCTGCCCGGCTACCTGTGGATGCACTGGCGGGCCACGGGCCTATGCGCCGCCGACGCCGCCTGGGTGGACCTCAAGGGCGGCGGCAAGGAGGAGGCCCTGCTGGGCAAACATTTCGACGAGGACGAACGGCGGGCCGCGGTGCAGGAACTGGCCCCGGCCCTGCTCGGTTTCGTGCTGCGCCACCTGCTGGCCGCGCCGGTGTTCGCCGCGCCCAGCGAGGCGGCCGGGGCCCGGAGCCCCTGCCGATACTGCGACTTCAACGGCCCCTGCGGGGCGCAAGGAGATTCCGCATGATCTATGATGAAGGACGGGTGGGGCGCGTATTCGTGCTGCGCCTGGAGGACGGCGACCGGCTGCCGGACGCCATCGAGACGTTCGCCAAGGACAAGAGCATCCGGGCCGCGGCCTGCTGGATGGTGGGAGGCCTGGGCGCAGGCAAGCTGGTGGTGGGCCCCGAGGACCGCGACGCCCGGCCCCTCAAGGTCCTGACCGCCGAGATCGCCGACCCGCGCGAGGTGGCCGCGGTGGGCACCCTGTTCGAGGACGAGCACGGCGACCCCCGGCTGCACATGCACGCCGCCACGGGCCGCGGCGAGACCACCCTCACCGGCTGCGTGCGCCCCGGCGTGGACGTCTGGCTGGTGGGCGAGGTGGTCATCATGGAGGTCGTGGGCATGGACATGCTGCGCAAGGTCGAGGCGGCCTCGGGCCTGAACCTGCTGAGCAAGGCCCACCACTGATGCCCGCGGCGGAGGCCGCCCCCGCCGCAGGCTCCTCCGTCCGGCGCGCCGAGACGGTGATCTGCGGCGCGGGCGTCACCGGGCTCTCCCTGGCCCGCGAGCTGGTGGCCCGCGGCGCGGGGGACATCCTGGTCATCGAAAAGGAGCCCGAGCCCGGCCGCCACGCCTCGGGCCGCAACTCCGGCGTGCTCCACGCGGGCATCTACTACACGCCCGACAGCCTCAAGGCCCGATTCTGCCAGGAGGGCAACCGGGCCATGCGGGCCTATTGCCGCGAGCACGGCCTGCCCCTGCTGGAGAACGGCAAGGTGGTGGTGGCCCGGGACGAGTCCCAGCTCCCCACCCTGGAGGAGCTGCACCGCCGGGCCACGGCCTGCGGGGCGCGGGTTCAGATGATCGACGAGCGCCGCCTGGCCGAGATCGAGCCCGCGGCGCGCAGCACGCGAATGGCCCTGCACTCCCTGGACACCGCCGTGGTGGACCCGCGCGCCATCCTCCACTGCCTGCACGCCGAGCTGGAGGCCACGGGCAAGGTGCGCTTTTGCTTCAACACCCGGGCCACGGGCCTGGAGGACGACCGCACCCTGGCCACCACGGCCGGGCCGGTGCGCTTTTCTCGCCTGGCCAACGCCGCCGGGGCCTACGCCGACCGGCTGGCCCGGGCCTTCGGCCTGGCCGGGCGCTACCAGCTCGTGCCCTTCAAGGGCCTGTACCGGCGGCTGACGGCCGAACGCTCGGACCTGGTGCGCGGCTCCATCTACCCGGTGCCGGACATCCGCAACCCGTTTTTGGGCGTGCACTTCACGCGCGGGGTCTCGGGCCGGGTGTACCTGGGGCCCACCTCCATCCCGGCCCTGGGGCGGGAGAACTACGGCGTGCTCGCCGGGCTCGACGCCGAGTGCGCGAGCATCCTGTGGCGCGACGCCGTGCTCTTCCTCACCAACAGAAAATTCCGGCGCATCGCCCTCACCGAGCCGCGCAAGTACCTGTTCAAGCACTTCTTCGCCGACGCGGCCGGGCTGGTGCAGGAGCTTTCCCCCGAGGACATCGAGCCCAGCTCCAAGGTGGGCATCCGGCCCCAGCTGGTGGACCTGCGCACCGGCGAGCTGGTCATGGACTTCGTCATCGAGCGCACGGACACCAGCGTCCACGTGCTCAACGCCATCTCCCCGGCCTTCACCGGCGGCTTCTCCTTCGCCCGGATGGTGGCCGACGAGCTGGAGCGATCCGCATGAAAAAAGGGGGCCCGCCGGGGCCCCCTTCTCTTTCCGTATCCTATTGTAATTCCGTCCGGCCTACTCGAAGCGCGAGGCGCGGGAGATGTAGATGGGGTCCTTGGGCACGTCGTCGTGCCAGCCCTGGCGACGGGTCTGGACCTTGCGGATCTTGTCCACGGCCTCCATGCCCTCCGTCACCTTGCCGAACACGCAGTAGCCCCAGCCGTCCGGGGTCTTGGCGGTGTGGTCCAGGGCCTTGTTGTCGCGCACGTTGATGAAGAACTGGGCCGTGGCCGAATGCGGCTCCATGGTGCGGGCCATGGCGATGGTGCCGCGCTCGTTGCTCAGGCCGTTGTCGGCCTCGTTCTCGATGGGGTCCTTGGTCTCCTTGTCGCGCAGCATGGCGTCCATGCCGCCGCCCTGGATCATGAAGTTCTCGATGACCCGGTGGAAGATCAGGCCGTTGTAGTGGCCGTCGTCCACGTAGGACAGGAAGTTGGCCACGGTCTTGGGGGCCTTGTCCTCGTAGAGTTCGATGAGGATTTCGCCCTTGTCGGTCTCCAAAAGCACCATGGGATGGCTCATGTGGTCTCCTTTTCGTCGTCGTCTTCTCCGGTTCCGGCCGGATTCGCCTGGCCGGAACGCGGGTGGGCCTTGTCGTATACCCGCATGAGGTGCGCCATGTCCAGGTGCGTGTAGCGGGTGGTGGTGACGATGCGCTCGTGGCCGAGGAGCTCCTGCACGTCGCGCAGGTCCGCCCCGGCCTCCAAAAGATGCGTGGCGAAGCTGTGGCGCAGCATGTGCGGGTGCACGTCCGTGGGCAGGCCCGCGGCCACGGCCAGGCGCTCGATGATGCGCCGGGCCTGGCGGCGGTCCAGCCGCCCGCCCCGCGCCCCCAGGAAGAGCGCCCGCTCCTCCGGGGCCGGGGCCATGGCCTCGCGCTGCTCCAGCCAGCGGGCCAGGCGCGCCCGGGCCGGGTCCGAGAGCGGGGCCAGGCGCTGCTTGCTCCCCTTGCCCAGCACGCGCACGAAGCCCGAGCCCGGCTCCACGTGCTCCACGTCAAGCCCCAGGGCCTCGGAGATGCGCAGGCCCGAGCCGTAGAGCAGCTCGGCCAGGGCCAGGTCGCGCAGGCCCGCCGGGTCCGGCGTCACGTGGGCGTCCATGAGGGCCAGGGCCTGGTCCACGTTGAGCAGGCGGGGCCGCCGCTGCTCCTGGCGCGGGTTGCGCACCCCGGCCGTGGGGTCGGCCTCGGCCAGGCGGTGCTTCATCAGCCAGCCGAAAAAGCCGCGCAGGCTGGAGAGCTTGCGGGCCACGCTGCTCTTCTTCACCCCGCGGCGGTGCAGCTCGGCCAGCAGGCCGCGCACCTGGTCGCGGGTGACGTCGGCATAGGCGGCCAGCCCGCCGCCGCGCCGGGCGAGAAAGGCCTGGAACTCGGCCAGGTCCGTGGCGTAGGCCCGCACCGTGGCCGGGGAATAGCCCTTCTCCGCGGCCAGCCAGGCCAGCCAGCCCCGGCAGATCTCGGGCAGGGCCGCCTCCCCGGGAGGGGCGGGATGGGCGGAGGGGGCGGAGGGCTTACGCGGCGCGCTGGTCGAGGACATAGCTGCTCTTGGGGTTCTCCTTGGCCTTCTTCTTCAGCCCCACGGCGACGGAGCTGGCCTCGCCGTAGTGGGTAAGCTTGCCGTTGGTGTTGAAGACCACGGCGATGGACACGGCCATGAGGGGAAAGTTCTGCTCGCGGCCCTGGCGGTCCACGGAATGGATGTAGCCGCGGCGGCGGTCGTCCGCGTCGTAGAACGAGGGCACGATGTCGTCGAAGCTCTTGATGATCTGCCGGCAGCAGTCCTCGGCCTGGGAGGCGTGGACCATGAACACGAAGTCGTCCCCGCCCACGTGGCCCACGAAGGGCCGGACTTCGCCCAGCGGCTTGTAGCGCTTCACCGTGTTCACCACCACCCGGGCGGCCATCATGAGCACCTCGTCGCCGCGGGAGAAGCCGTACTTGTCGTTGAAGCTCTTGAAGTAGTCCAGGTCGCAGTAGCCCAGGCCGAAGTCGGCCTTGCGGTCGATGAGGCCCTGGAGGCGCTGGATGATGGTGGTGTTGCCGGGCAGCCGGGTGAGGGGGTTGGCGTCCAGGCTGCGCAGGGCCCGGCACAGGGTCAGGTTCACCCGGTCGCGCACCTCCACCGGGCTGTAGGGCCGCAGCAGGAAGTCGTCGGCCTCCACGTCGGTCCAGTCCCAGGGGTACTCCATGTCGCCCTCGTCCAGGCAGAGGATGACCGGGACCTGGCGGTAGACGTTCTCGCCCTTGATGAGCTCCAGGATCTGCTTGCCCGTGGTGTCGGGCAGGCGCTGCTCCAGGATGAGCAGGTCCGGCGGGTCGAGCAGGATGCGCTCCAGGGCGGGCTTGCCCCGGGGAAAGACCGTGACCTCCATGCTCCCCGGCCACCAGAGGTCGTTCA
>JBFWIY010000199.1:0-5943 GCA_050255855.1 Desulfovibrionaceae bacterium | reverse complement strand
GGATTGGAGTCCATGACGCGCTCGGCCTTCTTCTCCTCGGCCTTATAGGACCCCAGGGCCCCGGTCTGCTCCAGCAGCCGGTCCAGCAGGGTGGTCTTGCCGTGGTCCACGTGGGCGATGATGGCGACGTTACGCAGATCGTTGCGGTACTGCATGCTTTTCCCCCTCCAGGGGGGCGGGTGTCTTGGGGAAGCAGCGCGGCAATAGCCCAAAGACGTCCAGGGGGCAAGCGAATTCCCTGTGACGAACCCGGGGCCGGGCGGGGACCCGCTCCGGGGCCCGCGCCAGGGCTGGGCCGAACCCCGGGAGCCCGCCCCGCCGCTGCCGACGCCGGGATAGCATAGCACGCCCGGCGGGAGACGCAAAGCGGGATGGGAAAGGGGCGAAACCGGGACGGGGCCCAAGGCCCGGACGCGGGGCGGAATCCCGGACCGGCCGGAGGGCCGGGGGGATGGGGAGGACGGGGAAGGCGGGGAAACGGCGGGCGCGGGGGGGGAATTCCCAAGCGGCCGGAGGGACGGGGGGCGGACGGACGGGCGGAAGGGGCCGGAGCGCTCGGACGCGGGCGAGGCCGGGAGCCGGGCAGGCGGACGGGGGGGCGGGCGGGCGGGGCGAGTGGGCGCGGACGATCCTCGTCCCCCGATCCCCGCGCCCGATCCGCTCCATGTCCAATCCGCTCCATGTCCGATACGCCCGCCCGACGCCGATCCGCCTTGCCGCCCCGGCCCGGGGCATGGTATCCGCAGCATGGCGGCCCCGGCCGCCCCGGCCGCCCCGGCCGCTCCGGGCCCTCCCGGTCGCCCCGACCGGCCCCTCGGCCGCGCCGCCCCCGGCCGCCCGGCCCGCAACCCCGACCCCGCCGACCTCGCCATCGGCCCGGACCCCCATGACCGAACTCTTCCCCCCGGACCTGTTCACCCTGGAAAGCCTCCTGGCCCTGCTCACCCTCACCTGCCTGGAGATCGTCCTGGGCATCGACAACATCGTGTTCATCGTGGTCATCACCGGGCGGCTGCCCGAAAACCAACGCGAACGCGCCCGCCGGCTCGGCATCAGCCTGGCCATGCTCACCCGCATCGCCCTGCTGCTCGGCATCAGCTGGGTCCTGGGCCTCACCCGGCCGCTCTTCGCGGTCCTGGGCCACGCCGTCACCGGCCGGGACCTGGTGCTCCTGCTGGGCGGGGCCTTCCTGCTCGGCAAGGCCACCCTGGAGATCCACGAAAAGATCGAGGACGCCCGCGCCGTGCGCGACGCGGCCCGCCGCGCGGGCGCGGGCCTGGCCGCCGCCGTGGTCCAGATCATGCTCCTGGACGTGGTCTTCTCCCTGGACTCGGTCATCACCGCCGTGGGCATGGCCCAACACCTGGTCGTCATGATCGCCGCCATCGTGGCCGCCGTGGGGGTGATGCTCGTCTTCTCCCGCGCCGTGAGCGCCTTCGTGTCCCAGCACCCCACCATCCAGATGCTGGCCTTCTCGTTCCTGCTCCTGGTGGGGGTGTTCCTGGTGGCCGAAGGCCTGGGCAAACACATCGACCGCGGCTACATCTACTTCGCCATGGGCTTCTCGCTCTTCGTGGAGTTTTTGAATCTGCGAATCCGCGGGAAGCAGGCATAAGACGGAACGGTTACTTAAGATACGAAAACTTCTGTAACGAACAAACGTTTTATGGCGGCACAAAACACATGACACGCTACACGATGGAATTAACCACGAAAGAGACAAGAAGAGCAGCTTATTTGTTTGGATTACTCGTCCGCGAACAAAATTTTCATTTACTTCATCCTGGAGATGATGCCAAAGAGAAATTTTTTCGATGGCCACACATAATGGTCAATAGGCAATTGGTTTTTATAAATCCAGAGCCATTTTTTCAATTGAGAGACAGCATTTACAATGTCCAATCTGTAAAAGGCATTTTAAAAAAATCATCAATATATAAATCTATCATAAAATCAATATTGTTATATACCAGGCATTCTGATAAATCAAAAATTAAAAATACTGCATATTATATTAAATTTATAATGCGAACAGCAAAATCGTTCGTAAAATTTTATATACACATTTTCCCGCTAACAGGAATAAAATTCCCGCATGAATTCTGTGTAACAGTGAGAGAAATAGTGAAGTTGTGCGTGTTCGACGACGACATATTCAATTGCATCTCTCAATTCAAAGGCAAATCTGATTATAAAAAATTACATGCTGAATTAATAGGTAAGCCAGTGGTCATTATTCGATCACTTGGCGACCAGGATACAGCTTTTGAAATAGCGAAATACCATTCAAAGCTAGTAATCTACTGCTTACTAATATATTTCTTTGGTGGAACTTATGTTTCAGAACAAGATTATGCTATCCGCATCGAGTCAGAAGATTTTTCAGATGGAGCAAGCATACATTACTTCGATGAAAGTTCTGGTGAAAAAGGAACCATGTTCTGGAGAACTTTGCAAAGCAGCCACGATATTAATATATCCATTGACGACATACCAAGCATAGAAAACGACATTACAATAAATACAATTCTCAATATTTGCTTTAGTAATACGATATCAAAGTGTCATGCAAAGACAATTCGTGCAATCCGATGGTTCGGAGAAGCATATCTTGATACCGACATTGACTCGAAATTTATAAAATACATGATCGCAATGGAATCAATTGGCGACAATCATGATAATGACATCGGAAGGCATCTAGCGAATGAGATTGGAGCAATAATTACATATGGCGATTTATCGCCAACAAGCATCGACTTTGATATCTTCAATGCAATAAAGCAGCTATATAGACTTAGAGGGAGAATAGTACACGGCGGGCACCACGGAGAAATCACAACGGAGACAATCAGGCGCGCAGCAATACTCACGGCAATGGCAGTGCTAAACTTTGCTCTTATTTCAACTCGCTACCAAGATCCATCCCAAATTTACCAGCGCATAAATCAGCTTCTCGCCCGCGAGGGAGAACCTGCTTAGATATTCAATCCCAGGAGGCTACCCTCTCCAATCGCTTCCTATCGCTGTAAGACAAATCCATACTTCAGAAGGGCAATGCAAGAGCGGCCCGGGCCCGACGCGTACCTTTGTACGTGAGGGTCCGGGCCGCTCCAAACAATGCAGCCGTCGTAAACGCGCAGCCGATTCCCTAAGCCACGTCCCAGTCCGGGCCCGTGGGCGTGTCCTTCACCTCGACCCCCAGGGCGGCGAGTTCGTCGCGCAGGGCGTCGGAGCGGGCGAAGTCCTTGGCCTTGCGGGCCTCCTGGCGGGCCTCCAGGAGCTCGGCCACGCGGGCCGGGTCGATGCCCGCACGCTTGGCCCGGGTGGCGCGCAGCTCGGCCAGGAAGCTGGCGGGCTGGGCGGCGAAGACCCCGAAGACCTCGCTCCAGCGGGCCACGTCCGCGCGCAGCCGGGTGAGCAGGTCGCGCGCGGCCTCGGCCTTGCGCCAGGTCTTGTCGTCCAGCACCCGCCCGGCGAGGCGAATGGCCGAGAACAGGTGGCCCAGGGCCCCGGCCGTGTTCAGGTCGTCGTCCATGGACCGCTCGAAGCCCTCTTCGCAGGCCCCGAGCTCGGCGGCCAGCTCGTCCGGCAGCGGGCTCTTGGACCACTTGGACTTGCCCAGCTCCTGGTCCACCTGGGCCAGGGCGGCGTAGATCCGGCGCTGGGACTTCCCCGCCTCTTCCAGGGCCTCGAAGGAGAAATCCAGCGGGCTGCGGTAGTGCATGGTCAAAAGGAAATAGCGCAGGGTCTCGGGGTGGAACTTGTCCAGGATGTCGCGGATGGTGAAGAAGTTGCCCAGGGACTTGGACATCTTCTCGGAATTGATCTGCACGAAGCCGTTGTGCACCCAGAAGCGGGCGAAGACCCCGCCCCGGGCGGCCTCGGTCTGGGCGATCTCGTTCTCGTGGTGCGGGAAAATGAGGTCCTGCCCGCCGCCGTGGATGTCCAGGGGCAGGTCGGCGTACTTCTCGCTCATGGCCGAGCACTCCAGGTGCCAGCCCGGACGGCCCGGGCCCCAGGGGCTCTCCCACTCGGGCTCGCCCGGCTTGGCCGCCTTCCAGAGGGCGAAGTCCAGCGGGTCCTGCTTCTCCTCGCCCGGCTCGATGCGCGCGCCGGCGCGCATGTCGTCCACGTCGCGGCCCGAGAGCTTGCCGTAGTCCGCAAAGGACCGGACCTTGAAGTACACGTCGCCCGAGGGCGTGGGATAGGCGTGGCCGCCCGCGATGAGGTCCTGGGTCAGGGCGATCATCTCCGGGATGTGGGCGGTGCAGCGGGGCTCCACGTCGGCGCGCAGGATGTTCAGCCGGTCCATGTCCACGTAGAACTCGCGGATGTAGGTCTCGGCCACCTCGGCCGAGGTGCGGCCGGTCTCGGCCGCGCGCTTGATGATCTTGTCGTCCACGTCCGTGAAATTGCGGATGAAGGTGACGTCGTACCCCTTGGCGCGCAGCTGGCGCACCAGCACATCGAAGACCACGGCGGAGCGCGCGTGGCCGATGTGGCAGAGGTCGTAGGCGGTGATGCCGCAGGCGTAGAGGGAGACGTGGTTCCCCTGGCGGGGCGTGAACTCTTCTTTGGATCGAGTCAGGGTGTTGTAGAGTTTCATTGTTTTTTCACTCTCACAAGTAGTTGAATTAACGAAAATTCGATTAATTTATGCTGACTTCAAGTCCGAGGAGGTCCACCACCTCGGTCAGGGAATGGCCCGGCAGGCGCGCCAGGCGCACGGCCCAGGCCGGGTGCGCGGTGAACACCAGCTCGCCCCGGTCCCGGATCAGCGCGGCCACGGCCGACAGGACCCGGCGGCCAAAGGGCGGCAGGCCCTGGGCCAGGTCGCCCTCCCGGCCCGCCAGCCGGTCCGCGAGCAGCTGGGCCATCTTGTCCCGGGGCTCGTGCTGCGTCTCGGCCAGCTGGTCCAGGAACAGGTCCACCACCCCGGCGTCGCGCAGCGCCACCCGGGCCCGTTGCAGGGCCACGGTCTGCATCCATACGGGATCGCTGGCCTTGAGCCGGGCCGCGTCCACCCCGGCCAGGGCCGCGGTGAGGTCCAGGTGCAGCAGGTGCGGGACCTCCAGGCTGAAACTCCGGATCTCCAGGGTCCGGGCCTCGGGGTCGAGCACCAGGGCGACGTCCGCGTCCAGGTCCTGGGTGTCCAGCCCCACCCGGCCCTGGCCCGGCATGGTGAAATACAGGTCGAACATCCCGGGCGGCAGGCGCAGCCCGCGGGCCGAGGCGTCCAGGGCCGTCACCAGGCCGTGGCGCACCTGCACCCGGCGGATGACCAGTTCGTCCGCGGTGAGCGCCGCGCCGTCCGCAAACCGGACCGAGAGGCCCAATATCCGGGCGCTGCGGTCCGGGCCCACGGCCACGCGGTCGTAGCGCACCCGGGAGGCGGGGTCGATGGTCCCCAGGAAGGCGTCCGCCCGGGTCTGGGCCTCGCGCACGGCCTGGCCGCGCAGGGCGAAGGCCAGCGCAACCAGCAGCGCCAGGGCGGCCACCACCAGCACCACCCCGAACCGGCGGGCGTTGCGCCGGTTCATCCGGCCGCCCTCATGCCCGCGCGGTCGCGCCGGGAGCACCGGCCGAGCCGGAAATGTCGGGGATTCCTGACCATGTTCCTGCCTCTCTCCGCAACCGGCCGCGGCTACTTGGCCACCACCTCGACGCCGAGCATCTCCAGGGCGGCCATGGGGCTCATGGCCTGAAGGCCCAGCAGGGGCGCGGGCGGGTTGGGCTTGGCCGTGACCGCGATCTCGTCCCGGCTCTGCACAAAGGTCTTGAGCCCGGACAGGGCCTTCACCGCGAAGTCGTCGCCCTCCAGCATGGCCTGGGCCAGGTACTGGTCCAGCTCGTCCTCCAGCTGCTGTTGCAGGGTGACGTCGGACACGCCGCGCTTGTCGGCCTCCTGGCGGATGATGCGCTCCAGGAGCCGGTGGTCCC
>JBFWIY010000198.1:0-5994 GCA_050255855.1 Desulfovibrionaceae bacterium | reverse complement strand
CGCGCTTCACCCGGGCCTCGGGCGTGACCCCGCGCCCCTGGCTCCAGGCCCTGCGGGACTACGTGTTCCGGGACCTGGCCGAGGAGCTGGCCGCCCTGCGCGGCCCGGAAGAAGAGAGCTGACCGCCCGAAGCGGCGTCCGCCCCGTTCCCTCCTCCGCATCTCCAACACACCGGAATGGCCGGACGCGAATCGTTTCAGGATTCGTGAGGGCAAGGCGCGAAGAAAATCCAGGCCCGAAGCGGACCTTCGTCCGTGTGGGGCTGGATTTTCAGAGCAACGCCGCCATCGCGGATCCTGAAACGATTCGCTAGCGGGAGAGGTCGCGCACCAGGGCGTTGGCGTCGGCCACGCGCTCGGCCATGAGGGTGACCAGATAGCGGTTGATGGCCGAATAGAGCGCGGGCAGCTTCTTGCGGATGAATGCCAGACGCTTGAGGGAGAGGCGGTAGAGAATGCCCGCCTCGTCCACCCGGATGGAGGCCGAGCGCGGGGCCGTGGCGTAGATGCCCATCTCCCCGAACACCGCGCCGGGGCCCATCTTCTTGAGGCGCAGGGTCTTGCCGCCGTCCAGATTCAGCTCCACCGTGAGCCGCCCGGCCTCGATGAAGTACATGGAGTCCGAGGGGTCCCCCTGGTGGAACACGTACTCGCCCTTCTTCACCCGCACGCGCTGCATGCACTTCATGAGCAGCGGGATGAGCCGGGCCTCGGGGAAGACCGGGCCCAGCAGGTCGGGCAGCTTGGCCCCGCTCGAATCCATGAGCCCCTGTTCGGTGAGGATGCCGTTCTCGCACCACTCCATGGCGTAGTCCAGGTTCACGAAGAGCTGGATGGCCTCGGGGTTGTCCGCCTCCACCAGGCCGTTGCGCTCCAGGGACTCCTCCAGCTCGAAGGGCACGGCCGTGCAGACCAGCACGAAGCCGCGGCGGCGGCCGAAGGTCAGGAGCTGGGCGAAGCCCAGGGCCACCTGGGAGCCCAGGCCGGTGACGAACCCGAAGTCCACGATGGCGTAGCGCAGGGGCGGACGGGAGGCGTCATCCAGGCGCTCGCGCAGCATGTCCAGCACGTCGTTGAGGGTGCCCAGGAAGGCGAACCCCTGGAGCCGGATGATGAAGATCTGGTCGCCGTGCTGCTTGAGGCAGCGGATCTGCACCGGGGCGCGGTCCACGTGGCTGCGGTGGTGCGCCCCGGAGAGCACGTGCTTCACGGCCCCGGCGCGGCTGTAGCGGCTCACCGTCACCAGCATGGCCAGGACCACCCCCAGGCCGATGCCCGGCACCACGCCCAAAAACGCCGTCACCGCGAAAGTGAGCAGTAGCAGGGCGTAGTCGTCCCGGCGGGTGAACTCGCTGCGGGTGTCCACCAGCCAGGTCTTGAGCAGGGTCAGGCCCACGAAGACCAGCAGCCCGGCGGGCACGAAGGCCGGGATGTACGGCAGGACGTACCCGACGAAGACCACGGCCGCGCCCGTCACCAGGGCGGCCGCCAGCCCCGCCAGGGGACCGGAGGCCCCGCAGGAGCGCGCCCCCAGGCTGCGCCCGTAGGAGAGGGCCACGGGCGTGCCCCCGGCCAGGCCGCAGAGCAGGTTGGCCCAGCCCGTCACGCGGATCTCGCGGTCCAGGTCGAGCACCCGGCCCACCGCCCCGCCCATGCCGTTGGCCATCTGCAAAGAGGTGACCACCACCAGCACGGCCAGGGAGGCCAGCAGGACCAGCGACTCCTGGAGCACGTCCCAGCGCACCAGGCCGAGGAAGTCCAGGCCGTAGAAGTCGGCGTAGAATTTGGGATCGAACTGGTAGAAGAGGCGCGGCCCCTGGTCCAGGACGGCGGTGACGCGCGGCAGGCCCAGGGACGGGACGAACCAGCCCAGGGCCGAGACCGCCGCCAGGGCCAGGAGCAGGAAGAGGTTGCGGCGCGAGCGCCGGAACACGGCGAAGAGCAGCCAGCCCAGGGCGAAGGCCGGGAGCCAGCGCCAGATGCTCCCGCCGGTCACTGCGGCCTGGATGGCGTCGGGGTTGCAGGCGTCGAGGAGTCCCGACAGGGTCAGGGGCTCGCCGGTGAGAAACAGGTACGCGGCCTGGAACAGGATGAGCCCCAGGGCGGCCAGCACCCCGCCCACGATCTGGATGGGCATGAAGCGCACCCAGCCCCCACCCCGGACCTTGGCCAGGGCCAGGGCCGCCACGGCCGAGACCAGGGCCGAGCCGCTCACCGCGGCCCACAGGGTGGCGTCGATGACGTCGTCGGGATAGCGGCCCGCCATGTCGGCGCGCAGGCTGCCCAGGATGACGAAGAGCACGGCGAAGGCCGAGATTTCCGGCCCGGCCAGGGCGAAGGGGATGCGGCTGCCCAGGGCGTAGACCAGGCAGGCCAGGGCCGCGGACCCGAGCACCACGCTCAGCACGTGGGGGAAGACGCCGCTCGCCGTGCCCTGGGGCAAGAGCAGCACGGCCAGGGCCACGCAGAAGAAGGCCCCGAGCAGGCCGGACACCACGCCCGAGGCCAGGTTCAGGCCCGGGTTGCCCTGGAGCAGGTGCACGTGGTCGGGCCGCGGGGCGGCCGGGGCGGCCAGGTCGGGCTGGACCTCCAGCTCGGGGCCGGGGCCGGCCTCGGGCGCATCGTCCGCCACCAGGTCGTCCAGGGAGAGGTCGTCCACCGTGGGGGCCGGGCCCTCGTCGCGCCGGGGCCCGGGCTCGGCGGCCACGGCCGCCAGAAGCTCCGCCGCGTCGGGCACCGAGGCCTCCACGGGCGCGGCCGTGGCGGAAATCTCCACCACGGCGCCGCACTCCGGGCATTTGGCCTTCTTGCCCGCGTAGCGGTCGGGGACCGTCTTGGCCGTCCCGCAGGACGGGCACTGGAACTGGGCCACTGGCGCTCCTCACAGGTTGCCGGGTTGCGCCCGCCGGGGCGCGAAGCAAACCTTCCGCGTTTTATTACAAAAATCGTACCGAATCACAAGACGCCCGAGGCCGGATTCACGACCTCCCCGCAAAGGCGGCGCGCATGGCCGCCACCAGGGCCGTGAGCCGGTGGCCGTAGGTGTGCTCGGCCAGCACCCGGCGGCGGGCCCGGACGGCCAGGGCGCGGCGGCCCGCCGGGTCGGCCAGCCAGCGCTCCACCTCCCCCGGAATGTCCTCGGGACGCCCGTAGACCGCGCATTCCCGGCCCGGCTCGAACAGCGCCTCCATCTGCCGCCGGGCGTCCGTGAGCAAAAAGGCCCCGCAGGCGGGCACGTCGAACACGCGCTGGTTCACCGCCCCCTTCATCTGCAGGCTGGTGCAGTTGAAGTTCACCTCGGCCGCGGCGTAGAAACGCGGCAGGTCGGCCGCATAGTCCAGCCGCCCCGCCGCCCGCCAGCCCCCGGGCGGCAAATCCTGCCCCCAGGCCGGGTCCCCGGCCACGACCGGCGCGAACGGCGTCAGCCGCCGCACGCAGTCCAGCCGGTAGTCCCGGGTGGCCCCGAAGGTGACGTACTTTTCCGCGGCCAGCCGCCGGGCGGGGTCGTCCAGGGCGTCCAGCCATTGGCCCAGGCCCGGGTCGAACCCGGCCAGGAAACGCGCCACCGAGCGCTCCGGGCTCGCGCCGAAGGCGGCCCGGGCCGCGTCCAGGCGGGCGGTCCACGCCGGTCCAGCGTCCAGGATCTCCAGATATTCCGCCACGGGCCCGGCCAGGGAGTCGCCCACGAAGCTCACGGCCGCGCGCCAGGACGGGTCCGGTTCGCCCGCGCCGGGGCGCATGACCGCCGGGTCCGTGCCCAGGGGCAGCCAGGCCGCGTGGCCGAAGCCCAGGGCCCGCAGGGGCTCCAGGCCGTCGGCGTCGAAGCTGAACACGGCCACGCCCGGCCGGGCCTGGCCCGGGTAGCCCGCAAGCACCAGCTCCGGGCTGTCCACGAACCAGGAGGCCAGGGGCAGGCCCAGGTCCTCCAGGAGCCCGGCCAGCCGTCCCTCGCGGTCCAGGCCGAAGTGGTTCACCGTGAGCACGAAGTCCGGCCGGAACTCGGCCACGGCGGCCAGCAGCTCCTCCACGAAGCCGGGCCGCACCGTGGGCCCCTCGCCCACCTCCAGGAAGCGGTGGGGGATGTCCAGCCGGGGCAGGGCCGCGGCGATCTCGGCCATGAGGAAATAGGGCCGCCGCAACACCAGCACCCGGGGGAGCACGGAGGCGAACTTGGGGTAGCGCGCCCGGGCCCAGAAGTCCTGCTCCGCCGGGGCCTCGGCCGCATCCCGGGCCAGCTCCCGGGCCAGGGCCGCGTAGTACGGCGGGTCCAGGCGCAGGTACAAGGGCACGGGCACGGGCACGGGCGGACGGCCCTGCGCCTGGGCGAAGGCGCGCACCGCGGCCAGGGCCGCGGCCGGGTCCTCCGCGTCCACCCAGAGCGCGCCCGGGCGCTCCGCCGCGGCCCGGCGCGCGCCGGTGAGGGCCAGGACGGCGGCCTCGCGGTCCACCACGGCCAGGGGCCCGCCGGACTCGGCCAGCCGGGCCACGGCCAGGCCCAGGCCCGAGCCCAGGAGCACGGGCAGTCCGCCCCGGGCCAGCACGGCCCGGGCGGCCTCGGCCAGCTCGGCCTCGCGCGCCCCGGCGGCGCGGCCCCAGAGGTGGCGGGTGCGGCCGTCGGCCAGGGTCAGGCGCACGTCGGCCAGGACGCCCTCCCGCCGCACGGCCTCGGCGCGGTACTCGGGCCGGTCCGCCCTTGGCTCCTTCTGCTGTCCCATGAAAACCCCCGGGGTTCCCGGAGCCTATGCCACATGCCCGGGAAGAGGCAAGGCCCCCTAAAGACCAAGGCCCGGACGGCCGATGAGAGGAATGCGAACGGATACGGGCCGCGCACGGACGCCCGGCCTCCCGCTCCCCACTCGCACCGACAAGCCAAGGACGGCCCTCGTGTTGCATCCGCTGTTCAGCGTCATTGTTCCCGGCGCACGGGACGGCGGCCGGTTGCCCCGGCTGCTGGCCGCGCTGGCCGGGCAGGACTTCCCGCGCCCGGACCTCGAAATCATCCTTACCGCCGCCCACGCCCCGGACCCCGCCTTTGTGCGCCGCTGGGGCGGCATCCTGGCCCCGGCGCGACTGCGCGTGACCCCCGTGCCCCCGGACGCGGGCCGGGCCGCCCGGCGCAACGCCGGGCTGGACGCCGCCGCCGGGGCCCTGCGCCTCTGCCTGGACCCCGAGTTCCGCCTGCACCCCGCCGCCCTGACCGGGCTGGCCCTGGCCCTGGAGCGCGCGCCCTGGGCTGGAGGGGTGCACGCGGGCGACGCCACGGACCGCTGGCTCCGCTCCGGACCGGGCCGCCCCGGCGGGCTGGAGCGGACCGGCGCCGCCCAGACCTGGAGGCTCCGGCGCGGGCCCGCCACCGGGCCCTGCCTGGCCCTGCGCCGCACCCCGGACACGGCCGGGCTGCGCTACCGCGACGTGGGCCGCTACCTGAACTGGGACCTGGCCATCCAGCTCCACCTGGCCGGGGTGCCCCTGACCCGGGCGGACCGGGCCATGCCGGGGTTCCGCCCGATCATGGATCGCAGCATGGATCGCAGCATGGACCGGATCGAGGAGGAGCGCTCCCGGGCCCAGGTGGTGGCGGCCAACCCCGGGTTCTTCGACCGCGCCACCCTGGCCTGGGCCCTGGCCCTGCTGCGGGGCGAGGCCTGGGCCAAGGGCACCAAACCGGCCGAGGTGCCGGGGGGCCTGGCCGTGCGGCTGCACTTCGAGCGCCACCTGCGCGCCGTGAGCCGCGAGGCCCGGCTGCGCGCCGCGCACCCGGAGGTCTTCCCCCTGCTGGTCTCGGCGTAGCTAGGATCCACGGAAAAAGATCAGGGCCGCCCTCCCCGTTGGGGGATGGCGGCCCTGGTGTTTCACGGCGGATGCGGGGATCCGGCTCAGAGGGGCGTGCCGTTCTCGCGCAGGTCCTGCATGAGCAGCTGGCGCAGGCGGCGGCTCACCGGGCCGGGGCGCACGTCGTGCACCGGCTTGCCCGCGTAGCGCACCACGCTCACCG
>JBFWIY010000197.1:0-5974 GCA_050255855.1 Desulfovibrionaceae bacterium | reverse complement strand
ATAGTCCACATCGGCCCCGGCCATGTTGCGTCCGGCGTAGAAGCCCTGGTTGTAGGCGTTGGGCCAGATGGGGATGACCCGGCGCTCGCCGGTGATCAGGTCCACGGCCTCGGCCACGTCCCCGGCCGCGTAGACATCCTTGGCCGAGGTCATGAGCCGGTCGTTGACCAGCACGCCCTTGCCGCACTCAATCCCGGCGCTCTTGGCCAGGTCCAGGTTGGGGCGCACGCCGGCGGCCAGGATGACCAGGTCGGCCTCCTGCTGGCCCTTGTCCGTGCGGACGGCCTTCACCCGGCCGTCCTTGCCGCGCAGGATGGCCTGCGGGGTCTGGCCATTGAGGAACTTCACGCCCTTCTTTTCCAGGTGGCGCACCAGCAGTTCGCCGGCGGGCTCGTCGAAATAGGCGCGCATGATGCGCGAGCGCACCACCAGGGTGACCTCGACGCCCCGGGCGGCCAAGCCTTCGGCGGCCTTGAGCGCGATGAGCCCCGCGCCCACGATGGCCGCGCGCCGCACCGGCCTGCCCTGCTCATCCAGCCGGGCCATGAGCGCCTCGGCGTCGGCCAGGGTGGTGAAGCGGTATACGTCCGGGCCGTCCGAGCCCTCCACCGCCGGGGCGAAGGGCTTGCCCCCGGTGGCCAGCAGGCAGGCGTCGTAGGACAGCACCGAGCCGTCGGACAGGGCGGCCTTCTTGGCCTTGGTGTCCAGGCTGGTGACCGTGGTCCCCAAGACCAGTTCCACCTTATTGTCTTTCCAGAATTTTTCCGGACGGTAGGCGATCTTGTCCTTGCCGATCTTTCCGGCCAGGTAATAGGAAATGAGCGGGCGGCCATAGGTCTTGACCGGCTCGGCCGTGACCAGGGTGATGGCCCCGCCCTTGTCCTGGCGGCGAATGCCCTCGATGGCGGCCACCGAGGCCACGCCCCCGCCGATGATCAGATACTGCATGCTATCGTTCCTCGTACAGAAGCACGGAATTGGGGCAGGCGGCCACGCAGGCCGGGATGTCCCGTTCCAGGCAGCGGTCGCACTTGCTGATCTTTTTGCCGCTGGCGTCGCGGTCGATGGCCCCGAAGGGACAGGCCATCATGCAGGAGAAGCAGCCCACGCACTTGTCCGCGTCGAACAGGGTGCGGCCGGACACCGGGTCCTTGGTCAGAGCCCCGGAAATGCAGGCCGTGACGCAGGCCGGTTCGTCGCAGTGGCGGCAGCCGATGGAGGCGCACAGCGCCCCTTCCTTGAAGACCTTTTTGAAGGACATCAGGCCCTTGGCGCGTTCCTGGGTATAGGCGATGATCAGGTCCTTGGACTGCGAATGGGAGGTGATGCAGGCCAGCTCGCAGAGCTTGCAGCCGATGCAGTACTCCATGTTCATGTACACGCGCTTCATGACTTACCTCCCGGCGTGCTTGACGCCCAGGATGTCCATTTCCGAATCGGACAGGCCCACGGCGCGGAGCTTGTCGCGGTTGCCGCGCAGGCTCTCGATGGAGTTGAGGCCCATGCCGCCCAGCATCTCCTGGATCTCGTGGCTCCAGGCCCGGATGAGGTTGGCCAGCTTCTTGGCGGCCATGTCCGGGTTCTGGCGCTTGGCCAGGGCCGGGGCGTTGGTGGCGATGCCCCAGGGGCACTTGCCGGTGTAGCAGCGGCCGCACAGGGTGCAGCCCACGGCCAGCAGGGTGGCGGTGCCGATGTACACGGCGTCCGCGCCCAGGGCGATGGCCTTGACCACGTCGGCGGAGCAGCGGATGCCGCCCGTGGCCACCACCGAGGCCTTGTGGCGGATGCCCTCGTCGCGCAGGCGCTGGTCCACCGCGGCCAGGGCCAGCTCCACGGGGATGCCCACGTTGTCGCGGATCATGGCCGGGGCCGCGCCCGTGCCGCCGCGCATGCCGTCGATGACGATGATGTCCGCCCCGGCCCGGGCGATGCCGGACGCGATGGCCGCGCAGTTGTGCACGGCGGCGATCTTCACGGACACCGGCACCTTGTACTCGCTGGCCTCCTTGAGGGCGAAGATGAGCTGCTGGAGGTCTTCAATGGAATAGATGTCGTGGTGCGGGGCCGGGCTGATGGCGTCGGACCCGAGCGGGATCATGCGGGTCTCGGAGATCATGGGGGTGATCTTCTCGCCGGGCAGGTGGCCGCCGATGCCGGGCTTGGCGCCCTGGCCGCACTTGATCTCGATGCCGCAGCCCGCCTTGAGGTAGTCGCGCTGCACGCCGAAGCGGCCCGAGGCCACCTGGACGATGGTGTTGGCGCCGTATTCGTAGAGCGAGCTGTGCAGCCCGCCCTCGCCCGTGCAGTAGACCGTGCCCGTGGCCTTGGCGGCCCGGGCCATGGCCTGGTGCAGGTTGTAGTTGATGGCGCCCAGGCTCATGCCCGCGAACATGATGGGGGTGTCCAGCTCGATCTGCGGGGCGAGCTTGGTCTTGAGGCGGCAGCGGCTCTTCTTCCGGTCGCAGGTCACTTCCACCCGGTTGGGCTTGGCCCCCAGGAAGGTCTTGAGCTCCATGGGCTCGCGCAGCGGGTCGATGGACGGGTTGGTGACCTGGCTGGCGTCCAGCAGCAGGCGGTCCCAGTAGACCGGGATGTCCACCGGGCTGCCCATGCCGGTGAGCAGCACGCCGCCGGTGTCGGCCTGTTTGTAGAGGTTGCGGATGAATACCGGCCGCCAGCAGGCGTTGTCGCGGAACTGGCTGGGATTGTGGCGGATGGTCAGGGCCGCGGTGGGGCACATGGCCTCGCAGCGGTGGCAGCCGATGCACTTGGCGTTGTCGTGCATGACCTTCTGCCGGTTCTCGTCCCAGTAATGGGCGTCGTAGGAGCACTGCCGGATGCAGACCTTGCAGTTGATGCACCGATCCGGGTCCCGGTCGATGCGAAATTCATGATAGTTCCGGTTGATGGGCTGGAAAAGCAAGGCGGTCTCCTCACTGCTTTTCGATCATGTGCTGGATGATCCCGGGAATGACGGCGGGCCGCGGGTCCGCTGGAATTCGGGTCCGCCAACAAAGCAGACCGGCGACTAAAAGTCAACCTTGGAAATACCGACATGATTGTCAAGTCTTTCCAATGAGTCCGCCGCTCGGGGCGGGAAAATGCGAAAATTGGGAACGCGGTCCGGTTCAGCGCTCCCCGCCCGCCCAATGGATAAGTCCCAGGGCATGGGAGTCAAGCAACAACGGGTGATGCGGCATGACGCGCACGGTGTACCCGAAGCGTCCGGCCTCGTTCGGCCGGAACTCGCCCCGGAAGAGGTGCAGCCCCTCGCCCAGGCTCTTGTCCGAGACCATGCGCACGGTCTGGCGCTGGGCGAAGTCCCCGTCCTTGTCCACGCTGCCCGCGTAGATCTCCACGCGCACGTGGTCCGGGGTGATGCCGTTGAGGTAGACCTCGGCCTCCACCACGATGGGCTCGTTGACGTAGATCTGGTCCGGGGTTTCGGAGCGCACCTGGCGGATGTCGATCTGGTCCCACTTGGTCATGAGGTCCATGCGCCAGGCGGCCAGCTCCTTGGCCGGGGCGTAGGCGTCGCGGCTCAGGTAGTTGAAGTTGTTGTAGGCGGGCAGGTACGCGGTCTGGGCGTACTCCTCCACCATGCGGTGGGCGTTGAAGGCCGGGCCGAGCACGGCGATGGCGTTCTTCATCTTGTGCACCCAGGTGCGGGGCAGGTTGCCGTGGCCGCGGTCGTAGAACTCGGGAATGACCTCGTTCTCCAGCACGTTGTACAGGGTGCGGCTCTCCACGAAGTCCTGGTAGCCGTGGTCTTCGTACTCCTCGCCCTTGCCGATGGCGAAGCCCACGGAGTTGTCCCCCCGGTAGGCCTCGTCCCACCAGCCGTCCAGGGTGGAGACCTGGAGCACGCCGTTGGCCATGGCCTTCATGCCCGAGGTGCCGCAGGCCTCCAGGGGCCGGCGCGGGGTGTTGAGCCAGATGTCGCAGCCCTGCACCATGCGCTGGGCCACCTTCATGTCGTAGTCCTCCAGGAAGACCATGGAGTAGCGACACTCCTCGCGGCGGCAGAGCTCGATGAGCTCCTGCATGAGCTTCTTGCCCTCGTTGTCCGCCGGGTGGGCCTTGCCCGCGAAGATGAACTGCACGGGGTGGGCCTTGTCCCCCACCAGCCGGAGCAGGCGGTCCTTGTCCATGAGCAGCATGTTGGCGCGCTTGTAGGTGGCGAAGCGGCGGGCGAAGCCGATGGTCAGGGCCTGGGGGTCCAGGACCTCGTCGGCCACCTGGAGCTCGCGCTGGCGCGCGCCCTTGTCCAGCAGCTGCTTGCGCAGGCGCTTGCGCACGAAGTCCACCAGCCGCTCGCGCAGGCGTTCGTGGGTGCGCCAGAGCTCGGCGTCGGGGATGGACTCGGAGTTGCGCCAGACCCGGGAGTAGTCCGGATCCTCGCGCCAGTTGATGCCCAGGTAGCGGTCGTAGAGCTGGCTCATGTCCGGGGCCACCCAGGTGGGCATGTGCACCCCGTTGGTCACGGAGCCGATGGGGATGTCCTCCTCGGGGTAGCGGGGCCAGACCTTGCGCCACATGTGCCGGGAGACCCGGCCGTGCAGCCTGCTCACGCCGTTGTTGAAGCGCGAGAGGCGCAGGGCCAGCACGGTCATGCAGAAGGGCTCGGAATCGTTGAAGGGATCCTCGCGGCCCAGGGCCAGAAAGACCTTGAAGGACAGGCCCAGGCTGCGGGCGTAGGCCTCGAAGTACTGCTGCATGAGGTCGGCCGGGAAGCGGTCGTTGCCCGCGGGCACCGGGGTGTGGGTGGTGAAGACCGAGCTGGACGCGGCCACCTCGCCCGCGGCCTCGAAGGAGAGCTTGTGCTCCATCATCAGGTTGCGCAGCCGCTCCAGTCCCGCGAAGGCGCAGTGGCCCTCGTTCATGTGGATGACCTGGGGGGTGTGGCCGAGCTGCTTGAGCAGGCGCACCCCGCCGATGCCGAGGAGCATCTCCTGCCACAGGCGCATGGTCAGGTCGCCGCCGTAGAGGCGCGAGGTGATCTGGCGGTAGTGGGGCGGGTTCTCCTTGATGTTGGAGTCCAGCAGATAGAGGGTCACGCGGCCCACGGCCACCCGCCAGACCCGGGCGAAGACCTTGTCGCCCTTGAGGGTCACGGAGACCAGCAGGGGCTGGCCCTGCTCGTCGTTCACCGGGGTCATGGGCAGCTGCTCGAAGTCGTAGTCCGGGTAGCGCTCCTGCTGCCAGCCGTCCGGGGTCATGTACTGGCGGAAATAGCCCTCGCGGTAGGCCAGGCCCACGCCGATGAGGGGCAGGTTCAGGTCGCTGGCGCTCTTGAGGTGGTCCCCCGCCAGGATGCCCAGGCCGCCGGAGTACATGGGCAGGCACAGGGCGATGCCATACTCCAGGCTGAAGTAGGCCACGCCGGGCCGTCCGGCCTCGATGCCCGGGAACTCCACCCCCGAGGTGCGCTTGGCCAGGTAGCGGTCCAGGGCGGTCTTGGCCTCGGCCACGCGCTGCACGAAGAACTCGTCCCGGGAGAGCTCCTCCAGGGTGCGCTGGGGCAGGCGGTTCAGGAACTCCACCGGGTTGCGGTAGGTCTGGATCCAGAGGTCGTGGTCGATGCCGGTGAAGAGTTCGGTGATGTCGTTGTTCCAGGCGAACCAGCAGTTGTAGGAGAGGTCCCACAGGGCGCGCAGGTTCTCGGGCAGGCGGGGAATGACGCTATAGGTGCGCAGCGGTTGCATTTTTTTATCAACCCCTTGGAATATCAGATTTTATGTGAGCGGAAGCCCCTCTCCGCAAGGCATAGCGGCTTCGGACGCAAAGCGCAAGGCGCTCCGGCGCGGGGGATTTGACAGGGGCGGCCGTTTGGGTTCATGCACTGGGGACGAAAATGGAGACGACCATGCCGCAACCCCCTGCCCACCCCGCCGCCCCCGCCGCCCCCGTCGTCCCCATCGACGTGCGGGTCAAGTTCCTGCACGAGGTCTGGCGGGAGCATCCCCTGGCCTAC
>JBFWIY010000196.1:0-5996 GCA_050255855.1 Desulfovibrionaceae bacterium | reverse complement strand
TCCAGGGCGCTGTTGAAGAAGAACTTGAGCTCGAAAATCCCGTGCGGCGTGGACACGTACTTGTTGGTGGTGATGCGGCTCACCGTGGATTCGTGCATGCCGATGTCCTCGGCCACCTCCTTGAGGATCAGCGGCTTGAGGTGGGTCACGCCGTGCTCGAAGAAACCGCGCTGGAAGCGCACGATGCTCTCCATCACCTTATACAGGGTGCGCTGCCGCTGGTACAGGCTCTTCATGAGCCAGGCGGCCGAGCGCATCTTCTCCTGAAAATAGTCCTTTTCCTGGTCCGTGCGGGCCTTAAGGTTCTCCGTATACATGGCGTTGAGCTGGAGGCGCGGCATGCCGTCCTCGTTGAGCACGATGACGAAGTCGTCGCCGTACTTGTACACGAAGACGTCCGGGCTGATGTAGTGCGGCTCGCTGCCGGAGAAGTTGCTGCCCGGCATGGGGTCCAGGGTCTGGATGACGTCGAGGTACGACTTGAGCTCCTCCAGGGAGATCTTGAACTTGCGGGCGAGCGGCTTGTAGCGGCGCTTCTCCAGGTCCTCCAGGTGGTCGCGCACCAGGGAGACCAGGATGGGATCCTCGTCCAGACCGCTGACGGACAGCTGCACCAGCAGGCACTCCTGGGGGGTGCGCGCGGCCACGCCCACCGGGTCCAGCCGCTGGATGCGCCGGATGACGTCCTCCACCTGGGCTTCCGTCACCCTGGTCTCGGCCGTGGCGTTCACCTGGCCGGCGATCTCCTCCACCGTGGCCTGGAGGTAGCCCCGATCATCCAGGTTGCCGATGACCGCGTCGCCGATGTCGAGATCGGTCCGGGACACGCTGGTCAGGCGCATCTGCCAGTTGAGATGGCCCTCCAGGGAGGGCCGGGAGGACAGCCGGGCCTCGAAGCTGAGCCCGTCCTCGGGCACCTCGTACTCGCGCACCTGGGCCTGCTTGGAGATGGAGGAGAACTCGCCCAGGTAGTTCTCCCAATCGGCGTTGCGCAGGAGCTCCGCGTCCTCCTCGCTGCCGGGACGCTGCTCCTCGGCCATGACGGGCTCGGGGGCCTCGGGGCTCTCCTGCTCTTCCAGAAAGGGGTTCTCCAGAAGCTCCTGCTGCACGGTCTCCACCAGCTCCAGCCGGGAGAGCTGCAACAGCTTGATGGCCTGCTGCAGCTGGGGGGTCATGACCAGCTGCTGGCTGAGCTTGAGTTGCTGACGAAGTTCCAGGCCCATGCGGCGTCGAGGCTCCGTGACGGATCAGGTTGTCGGTCGGCTCCGGTCCTCCGGCCGGGCCCCCAAAACGATAAAAACCTGGCCCGGAACGGCGCCGGATGGCGTTATTTTTCTCGCATCCGTCGGCTCGAACATGCCACAAAAGTGCAGGGCAGGCAAGGAGTAGTTTTTAACGTCTCGGAATAATTTGGTAAGTGGACATGGCGGAACGCCATGAAAAAACTGTACCAACGTTCGCTCCCGCTGTAAATCGCCCGGGCCGGAAAAAAACGGCTCCCCCGGCCGATTCCCGAGCGAATTCTCAGCGCACGGCCGGCCGGAACAGGTGCAGCAGCCGCGCAAAGGGCCGGATCACGGCCCGGCGCACCCGCCAGTGCACCATCCACTGGAGCCGCGCCATGGCCAGGGAAAAAACCAGGACGTTGCCCATCCAGGCCGCCAGCAGGGGCGGCAGGGCCCCCTGCTCCCCGGCGCTCACCCCCACCACGTAGAGCCCGTACTGCCCGAAGGCCGCGGCCAGGCCCAGGCCCACGTTGAGGTAGATGTTTTCCGAAAAGGTGTAGAGGCAGAGCCCCATGACGGACAGGCAGACCACGGTGAAGGCGTAGGAGAGCTTGGCGTGCCAGGCGGTGCGGAGCCGCTCCACGTTGGAGCCGGAGCGCTCCAGCTCGTGGATGAGCCGCCCCAGCCGCCACAGGGGCAGGGCCGTATGGTCGCGCTCCCCCTCCATGGCCGCGAAGGCCCGCATGTCCTGCCGGATGGGCAAAAAAAGCGCGTCCTTGCGGCTGGAGCTGAAGTCCCGGGTGTCCAGCACCACGGTCTCCAGGAGGTCCCAGCCCGAGGTCTCCATCACCGCCCGCTCGGCGCTGACGATGCGCTCCAGGCGGCGGCTGTCCGGGTCGAACGCATAGAGGATGAGGTCGTGGGCCTCCCCGCGGGCGGGCTCCATCTCCCCGGCCTCGATGATGTAATCCCCCTCGCGGAACCACACCCCGTGCAGCACCCGGGCGTCCATCTGCTTGTTGCGCACGTCCTCCTTCCAGATGCGGGTGGCCTCCTGCTCGCCCCAGACCCCCACGAACTGGCTGAACCCGAGCTGCACCAGGCTCCAGATCAGGCCATAGACCACCACGAAGCGCACCAGCCAGGACAGGGGCAGCCCCCCGGCGCGCAGGGCCATGAGCTCCCGGCTGCGGGCCATGAGCCCGAGCTGGGCCACCAGGGCCAGCAGAAAGACCACGGGCAGGATCTGCGAGACGATGAGGGGCAGCTTCACCGCGTAGTAGGTGACCACCACCCCCACCCCGAGCCCGGCGGCCACGAAGTCGTCCAGGCGGTCGAACATGTCCATGAGCAGATAGAGCAGGCAGCCCACGGCCAGGATGGCCCCCACCAGGAAGAGGTTCTGCCGGACCATGTACCGGCCGAGCACGCCGGTGAGCGGGGCGGCCATCTAGGCGGCCCCCCGCCGGACCGCCACCGGGCGGCGGAAGCGGTGGCCCAGCCAGGCCATGAGCCGCAGGTTGCGCTCGCGCGAGGCCGTGCGCAGGGTGAGCGCGGCCAGCAGGGCGAAGAGCGCGTTGGGGGCCCACAGCCCCACCCGGGGCGACAGGGTGCCGGTCTCGCCCAGGCTCACCCCGAAGCTGAACAGCGAATAGTAGACCATGAACATGCCCAGGCAGACCAGCAGGCCGTAATGCTGGCGCAGGCCCGTGAACATGCAGGCGATGGGCATGGCGAAGAGCCCCAGGGCCAGGCAGCCCGCGGGCAGGGCGTAGCGCTTCTCCAGCTCCGTGCGGATCTTGCTCGGCTCGGTGCGCTCCACGTCCGGGAAGGCGTCCGGCCGACGCAGCAGGGTCCGGAGCTGGGGCACGGAGAGCTCGCTGGCCTTGCGCTCGTCCATGCGCACGTCGCCCAGCAGGGAGCCCAGGGGCAGGCGGATGGTGTAGGTCCCGAAGGCGAGCACGTCCAGGCGCGCGCCCGAGCGGCGGTAGATGCGGCCGTTGTCGAAGCGCACCTCCAGGGTGCCGGCGTGCGGGTCCGTGGCCAGCCGCCCGGAGTCGGCCACGATGTTGATGGTGGTGCCCTTCTGGCGCTGGTCCTGCACGAAGACGAAGCGCAGCTCGCCGGTCTGCTCGTCCACCTGGTGGGCGTAGAAGGTCAGGCCCGGGAACTCCTGGTTGAACACGCCCGCCTGCACGGCCAGCCGGGAGTGGGTGCGCACCATGTCCAGGATCTTGCCGCGGAAGTTCTCCATGCCCCAGCTCATGCCGTAGAGCCCGATGAAGAAGGCGAAGGCCGTGCAGCAGCAGCAGAAGAACAGGGGCGCGGGCAGGAGCTGGTACAGGCTCACCCCGCTGGCCTTGAGGGCCACCAGCTCGCGGTCCGTGCTCATGCGCAGGAAGGTCAGGAACACGCTGAGCATGCAGGCGATGGGCGTGAGCAGGAGCAGGAAGAACGGGCTCAGGAACACGAACAGGGTGATGATGTCCAGCAGGCCCACCTGCTGGCCGAGCAGGATCTGGCGCAGCTGGAGCATCCGGCCCAGCAGGATGACGCCGAGCAGGCTGGCGAGGCTGAGCAGGAAGAGGTTGACGTGCTCGCGAAAGACCTGGCGATGCAGCAGCTTGACGAGCAAGGGCTATCCGCAGACCGCGCCGGGGTCCTTGAGCAGTCGGTTCACGAACTCCACGTCCTTGGGCCCGAGGTTGAAGCGCATGGCGGCCTCCTCCACGATACGGGCCAGGGGACGCTCGGGGTGGTCCCGGCGGGCGGCGTCGATCCAGGCGACGGCCTTCCGGCAGAGTTCGCTGGGGGGCATGATGGTGGCCATGGAATCCTCCGGGGACTGTGCCCCGGCCGGGGCCCGGGGCGTGTACGGCAGGATTACATCACTTGCCGGGCCCTTGCAACTCGATGGCCCCTGGGCTAGTGGGGAACCGGCCTTTCCTTCCGTCACCAAGGAGCGCGCATGGAGTCGCTGTACACGGCCCTGATCCTGGGCATCGTCGAGGGGCTGACGGAGTTCCTGCCCGTCTCCAGCACCGGGCACCTCATCCTGGCCGGCAACGCCCTGGGGTTCACCGGGCCCAAGGCCGAGACCTTCGAGATCGTCATCCAGCTCGGGGCCATCCTGGCGGTGGTGGTGCTCTACTGGCCGCGCTTCCGGGGGCTGGCGCTGCCGGGCGGCGCGCCGGGCCGGGTGCGGGCGCGCTTCTCCGGGCTGCGCGGCCTCGTGCTGCTGGCCCTCACCAGCCTGCCCGCCTCCGTGCTCGGTCTGGCCATCCATCATTTCATCAAGGCCCGCCTCTTCGCCCCCCTGCCCGTGGCCCTGGCCCTGGCCGTGGGCGCGGTGATGATCTTCGTGGTGGAGGCCCGGCGGCGGCGCGCCCGCTACATGACCCTGGACGACATGACCCCGGGCCTGGCCCTGGGGGTGGGGCTGTTCCAGTGCCTGGCCCTGTGGCCGGGGTTCTCGCGCTCGGCGGCCACCATCATGGGCGGGATGCTCCTGGGGGCGGACCGCAAGCTGGCCGCGGAGTATTCCTTCATCGCCGCGGTGCCCATCATGTTCGCGGCCACGGGCTACGAGTTCCTCAAGAGCCGCGAGCTGTTCGCGTCCGGCGACCTGGTCTTCCTGGCCGTGGGGTTCGTGGTCTCGTTTTTGTCGGCCTGGGCCGCGGTGAAGGGATTCATCTATCTTGTCGGCCGGTTGACCCTGCGACCCTTTGCGGTCTACCGGCTGGCCCTGGCGGCCCTGGTGCTGGTGTTCTGGAGCTGAACCCGGGGGCATTTTCCCCCTTGCCAAGCGCAGCCAGAACGGCTATAGACCTTCCTCCCGAAAGGGACATGTGGCGAGGTAGCTCAGACGGTTAGAGCATGCGGCTCATATCCGCAGTGTCGGGGGTTCAATTCCCTCCCTCGCTACCACAGCAATCCAAGGCCCCCGATCACGGGGGCCTTTTTTGTCCCGGCGCGGCGGCGCCGCGCGCGGCGACTTCCGTTCCGCACCCCCGAAGCAGTCAGGAAAAAGCCGCCGGGAAGGGCGCGCCGTTCCGCTGCCGATCGTCCCCGCGCGGGCCCGGACCCGGCGGTCCGGACGACGACGCCGCGCAGGGCGGGCTTCAAACCACAATGTGAGTTTGAGGCAATATCAGCAAAAAATGACGGCCGGAAACGTCGCCGGGGCGGCCCGTTCCCTGTCGCCAGCAATGCGACTCGGACGGATGCCAAAAAATCAAGACCTGTTGCCAGCATTTCACTCCCCCCTCCGCCGTGTCTCCGCCTGGGTTGCGATGTGTATCCTTTTTCGAAACTATTTCCCGTCCACCACATCTCAAAGTTTGGTGGCAAGCTTTACGTCCTGGGCCCAAGCGTCCTCCCGCTCATCCCAGGAGCCCATCCGCATGAACACCCCGCCGCATGATTTCGACTCCCTGAAGGCCCTGCTCCACAACGCCCCCGACGCCCGCCACCGACTCGCCGCCCTGCCCAATACGGAGGAACGGCTGGCCGAGACCCTCCGCCTGGCCCGGCTGGCCGACCTGCGCGTGGATCCCGACCAGGTCCGCGCCGAGCTGGACCGGCTCGTCCCCCCGCCCTCCGAGGCCCTTTCCGATGCCGAGCTCGCCGCCGTGTTGGGCAGCAAGGGCAGCGAGACATGGAACGGCGGATCCGGAAACAACAAGCACTCCGGCTCCGAGTATGGCGACACCCTCTCCGGCCACGGCGGGAACGACACCCTGTACGGCAATGAAGGCAATGACTATCTCG
>JBFWIY010000195.1:0-5999 GCA_050255855.1 Desulfovibrionaceae bacterium | reverse complement strand
GCCCCGCCCCACCCGGCGGGCGAGAACCTGCTGGACGGCCCCGGGGGCCCGCGCTTCGCCTCCCAGAGCGCGGCCGGGGCCGGGCACGCCCTGGGGATCTTCACGGCCATGGCCCACACCGGCCGTCCCCTGGCCTGGTCGGCCTGGCGCTTCATCCATGCCCGCAGCCGCGCCTGGGGCGCGGACCTGGCCGCGGACCCGGCCCTGCCCGAGGCCCTGCTGGCCGCGGCCCGCGCGCCCCACGCCGAGGCCGCCCTGGAGGCCTGGATGGAGACCGGGCTGCTGGGCGCGGCCGTGCCGGAGTTCGGCCGGGTGCAGCACCTGGTGCAGTTCGACGACGTGCACCTGCACCCCGTGGGCCCGCACACCCTGAAGGTCATGACCGTCCTGGCCTCGTTCCTGGCCGGGGAGGGGGGCTGGGCCGCGGACATCGCCCGCCGCCTGTCCCGGCCGCGCCGCCTGCTCCTGGCCGCCTTTTTCCACGACCTGGGCAAGGAGTCCCCGGGCCACGCCGCCGTGGGCGCGGACCTGGCCCGCGCCGTGCTGGCCCGCTTCGGCGCGGACCCGGCCGAGGCCGAGGAGGTGGCCTTCCTGGTGCGCGAGCATCTGCGCATCCCGGCCACGGCCACGGGCGAGGACCTGGGGGACGAGTCCGTGGTGGCCCGGGTGGCCGCGGCCTGCGGCACGCCGGAGCGTCTGGACGCCCTGTACCTGCTCTCCGTGGCGGACAGCCTGGCCACGGGCCCGCGCTCCTACAACGACTGGATCGCCTCGCTCTTCGCCGAGCTCTATTTCAAGGCGCGCAACCTGCTGGAGCAGGGGGACCTCGCCGAGCCCGACGCGGCCGGGGCCCTGGCCGCCCGGCTGGAGGCCGTGGGCCTGCTGGCCGAGCGGCGCTTCGGGCCGGACGCGGCCCGCCAGTGCCTGGACCGCCTGCCCGCGCGCATGGCCCAGGCCCTGCCCCCGGAGGACGTGGTGGCCGCCTACGGCCTGGTGCGCCGCACCGAGGAGGCCCTGGCCCTGGACGCCGTGCGGCGGCCGGGCCGCGTGGCCGGGCTCGGGGTGTGCGAGGTGGAGGTGCGCCGCTCCCGGGCCGCGGGGTTCCTGGAGCTCACCCTGGCCGCCCGGGACCGCCCCGGGCTCTTCGCCGCCGTGGTCGGGGTCCTCACCCTGCAGAACCTGGACATCTGCTCCGCCGAGGTCTTCACCTGGAAGGGCGGCTTGGCCCTGGACGTGTTCACCGTGAGCGAGCCGCGCGACCGCGAGTTCGCCGACGAGTTCTGGGGCCGGGTGCGCGCCATGCTCGGCGGGGCCCTCACCGGCCGCCTGGACGTGGCCCACCACCTGGCCCAGCGCCGGGCCTCGCCCCTGGCCGCCGGGCGCTGCGGCCCGAAACTGCCCGCCGAGGTCCGCGTGGACAACGCCGTGAGCGACTTCTACACCAAGGTCTCGGTGGCCGCGCCGGACCGGGTGGGCCTGCTCCACGACCTGGCGGCCCGGCTCACGGAGCTGGGCGCGGACATCCAGCTGGCGCGCATCGCCACGCGCTCCGGCCTGGTGGCCGACGTGTTCTACGTGCGCGGGGCCGACGGCCGGAAGATCACGGACCAGGCGGCCGTGGCCGGGCTGGAGCAGGGCCTGCTGGAAGCGGCCTGCGGCTGAGCGCGGCCGCTTTCTTCCCGGACGAAAGTGTGCTTTCTTCTTCCTGGCCGGAGGGATGATCCCGCCCGGCCATGCCCGCCCCGGTTCCCCCGGGGCCGGTCCCGACATCGCCCGGGCCCGCGCCCGGAGGAGACGACATGACCCTATCGGCCAACGACACGGCCCTGGTGCTGGTGGACATCCAGAACGACTACTTTCCGGGCGGGCGCATGGTCCTGAGCGGCCCCGAGGCCGCGGCGGAGCGCGCCGCCGCCCTGCTGGCCCGGGCCCGGGAGGCGGGCCGGCCCGTCATCCACGTGCGCCACGAGGCGGCCCGCCCCGGGGCCACCTTCTTCCTGCCCGGCACCGAGGGCGCGGCCATCCACCCGGCCGTGGCCCCGCTCCCGGGCGAGGCCGTGGTGCTCAAGCACTTCCCCAACAGCTTCCGCGGCACGGACCTGCAGGCCCGGCTGGACGGGCTGGGGGTGAAGCGCATCCTGCTGGCGGGGATGATGACGCACATGTGCATCGACGCCACGGCCCGGGCCGCCTTTGACCTGGGCTACGGCGTAACCCTCGTGGCCGACGCCTGCGCCACCCGCGACCTCACCGGGCCGGACGGCCGGGTGGTGGCCGCCGCCGATGTGCACGCCGCCTTTCTGGCCGCCCTGGGCGCGGGGTATGTCGAGCTGACGGACGCCGCCCGGCTGGCCCAAGCCTGATCCCGGGGCCGGAAAAACAACCCCCCCCGACCCTGTCCGCACAATGCGGGAGGACCGAGGGGGGTGGGGGGAAGGACGGATTTCGGGAGTCGGGCCGCTAGTCCTCGGAGGTGACGGAGGGGCCGCCGCTGTCGCCGAGCTGGGCGATGCGCGCCCGCAGGCGCAGCAGCAGCCGGTGGCAGCGGTCCAGCTCGTCCGGGTCGATGTCCGCCAGGATCTCCTCCTCCAGCTCCAGGCACGGGACCATGAGCGCGGAGAGTTCGGTCTGGGCGCGGTCCGAGAGCTCCACCAGCTTGACGCGGCGGTCCTTGGGGGAGACGCGGCGGCGCACCCAGCCCTCTTTCTGCAGGTGGTCCAGGATGTGGACCACGGACGGCCCCTCCACGCCGATGGCGTCGGCCAGCTCCTTCTGGGACACGGGCCGGGCCAGGTCGGCCAGGGCGAAGATGACCACCCATCGGCTGCTGGAGAGCCCCAGGTGCCGCAGGCGCTGGTCCATCAGGACGCGCCAGCCGCGGGAGATCTCGTAGCAGGTCAGGCCCAGCTTGTGCCCGCCCTGGCGGTCGTGACAGCCGATGGCGTCGAGGAAACCTGTCTTGCTCGGGTTAAGCTCCGACATTACACGCCTCCTTCGGGCGGCGGCGCGCCGTCCTGATCGGATGCCTTGGCCTCCGCGTCCCCTCCCGCCGCCTTGCCCCGCGCCCGATCCGTCAGGGTGATGATGCCCTGGTAGAAGGAGGGGATGAAGAAGGTGGCGATGAAGGTGGCCGCGAGCATGCCGCCGATGACGCCGGTGCCGATGGCGTGGCGGCTGGCCGCGCCCGCGCCGGAGCTGACGGCCAGGGGCACGCAGCCCAGCACGAAGGCCAGCGAGGTCATGATGATGGGCCGGAAGCGCATGTGGGCGGCCTGGGCCGCGGCCTCACGCACGGAGAGCCCCTGTTTGTGCAGCTGCACCGCGAACTCCACGATGAGGATGGCGTTCTTGGCGGACAGGCCGATGAGGGTCAGCAGCGCCACCTGGAGATAGATGTCGTTGGAGAGCCCGCGCAGCCAGGTGGCCCCGATGGCGCCGAACATGGCGAAGGGCACCACCATGATGACCGCCAGGGGCAGGGACCATTTCTCGTACTGGGCGGCCAGGATCAGGAAGACCATGACCAGGCCCAGGATGAAGATCAGGGTGGAGGAGTCGCCCGCCACGGTCTCCTGGTAGGCCGATCCGGTCCAGGCCAGGGCGTAGTCGGAGCCCAGCGTCTGGGCCGCCACCTCCTGCATGGCGGCCAGGGCCTGGCCCGAGCTGTAGCCCGGGGCGGGCCCGCCCACCACCTTGGCGGCCGGGAACACGTTGTAGCGCTCCACGATCTCCGGGCCCGTGGTCTGGGTCACGGCGACCAGGGCGGGCAGGGGGATCATGTCCCCGTCGTTGGAGCGCACGTACACGTTGCCCAGGTCGGAGATGGAGTCGCGGTAGTTGGACTCGGACTGGAGCCGGACCTGGAAGGTGCGGCCCAGCTTGTTGAAGTCGTTGACGTAGTACGAGCCGAAGGTGGCCTGCATGGTGTCGAAGATGCGGCTGATGGGCACGCCCATGGCCCGCACCTTCTCGCGGTCCAGCTCCACGTCGACCTGCGGGGCGTTGACGCTGAAGGTGGTGGTGACGTTGCTGAGCTCCGGCCGCTTGGCGGCCGCGGCGATGAACTTCTTGGTCTCGGCGGCCAGGGCCAGGGCGTCGCCCCCGCCGCGGCTCTGGATGTAGGCCTCGAACCCGCCGGTGTTGCTCATGCCCTGGATGGGCGGCATGTTGAAGGCCAGGGCGTAGGCCCCGACGATGGGATAGCCGCGCTTGAAGATCTCCTTGACGATGTCGAAGGAGCTCTGGCCCTCGCCGCGCTCGTCCCAGGGCTTGAGGCGCACGAAGATGGTGCCCGAGCTGGATTTCTCCATGCCCGAGAGCAGGTCCAGGCCGGAGAGCACGATGGCCGTGTCCACGCCCGGGATGCTGTGGATGGACCGGGAGAACTCCTCCATGACCTTATTGGTGCGGGGGTGGGCCGCGCCGTCGGGCAGGATGGCCAGGGCGAGGACGAAGCCCTTGTCCTCGTCCGGCACCAGGCCGCCGGGCACCCGGTGGAAGACGCCCCAGGTGGCCAGGACCAGGGCCGCGAACAGCGCCAGCACGAGCAGGCCGCGCTTGAGCAGGAAACGCACCCCGCTGGTGTAGCCCTCGGTCACTTTGTCGAAGAACTTGTTGAAGAGCTGGAGCGGGCGGATGGGCTCGACGTGCTTTTCGCGCAGCAGCAGGGCGCACAGGGCCGGGGTCAGGGTCAGGGCCACGATGCCCGAGAGCACCACGGACACGGCGATGGTCACGGCGAACTGCTTGTACATCTCGCCCGCCAGGCCGCCCATGAAGGCCACCGGCACGAACACCGCGCAGAGCACCAGCACGATGGCCACCACCGGGCCGGTGACCTCGCCCATGGCCTTGATGGTGGCCTCCTTGCGCCCGAGGTGCTGGGTGCGCATGACGCGCTCCACGTTCTCGATGACCACGATGGCGTCGTCCACCACGATGCCGATGGCCAGCACCAGGCCGAACAGGGTCAGGGTGTTGATGGAGAACCCGAGGGCGTACATGCCCGCGAAGGTGCCGATGATGGACACCGGCACGGCCAGCACCGGGATGACCGTGGCGCGCCAGTCCTGCAGGAAGAGGAAGATGATGACGCAGACCAGCAGGAAGGCCTCGATGAGGGTCTGGCGGACCTCCTCCACCGAGATCTTCACGAAGGTGGTGGTGTCGTAGGGCACGGAGTAGGTGATGCCGTCGGGGAAGCGCTGGGCCAGCTCGTCCATTTTGACCTGGACGCGCTCGGCCGTGGCCAGGGCGTTGGCCCCGGGGGAGAGGTAGATGCCCACGGCCACGGAGGGGTGGCCGTCGCGCGTGGCGTCCAGGCCGTAGCCCTCGGCCCCCAGCTCGATGCGCGCCACGTCCTTGAGGTGCAGGATGGTGCCGTCGGGGTTGGCGCGCAGGATGATGTCGCCGAATTCCTTTTCGGTGGTGAGGCGGCCCTGGGTGGTGACGGTGTAGCGCAGCTGCACCGTGCCGGGGATGGGCTCCTCGCCGATGGCCCCCGCGGCGAACTGGGAGTTCTGCTCGCGGATGGCGTCGGCCACGTCGGAGGGGGTCAGCCCGAGCTGGGCCAGGCGGTCGGGCTTGAGCCAGACGCGCATGGAGTAGTCGCGCGAGCCGAAGATGGCGGCGTCGCCCACGCCGGGGATGCGCTTGATCTCGTCGATGACGTTCACCAGCGCGTAGTTGCTGATGTAGATGGGGTCGTAGCGCCCGTCCGGACACTGCAGGTCGATGACCTCCAGCATGCTGGAGGATTTCTTGCTCACGGTGACGCCCTGGTCGCGCACCTCCTGGGGCAGGGAGGACAGGGCCGCCTGGACGCGGTTGTTGACGTTGATGGTGTTCAGGTCCGCGTCGGAGCCCACGGCGAAGGTCACGGTGATGCTCAGCTGGCCGTTGCTGGAGCTCACCGAGCGCATGTAGAGCATGTGCTCCACGCCGTTGATCTTCTGCTCCAGGGGGGCGGCCACGGTCTGGGAGATGACCGCGGCGCTGGC
>JBFWIY010000194.1:4694-6025 GCA_050255855.1 Desulfovibrionaceae bacterium | reverse complement strand
CCTGGGCGGCAAGTGGATGCGCAACCACCCGGAGCGGACCCTCCAGATTTTGGCCCACCCCGGGTTCGAGGCGGGCGACCACGCCTGGACCCACGGCAACTTCGGGCTCATGGACACGGCCCGGGCCGCGGAGCAGGTGCGCTGGACCCAGGCCCAGTACGAGCTGGCGCGCGAGGCCCTGGCCCGGCGCGCCGCGGCCGCGGGCCTGGACCGCACCCTGGCCGCCGTGCCCGACGTGCCCCGGCTCTTCCGCCTGCCCTACGGCCGCAGTCGCTGGGCCGCCCTGGAGCTCCTGGCCGGGGAGGGGCTGCGGGTCATCCAGTGGGACCTGGCCGCGGAGAGCGTGGGCGGGGCCCACGTGGAGGCCCGGGCCGCGGAGCTGGCCGCGCGGGTGCGGCCGGGCTCCATCCTGCTCTTCCACGCCAACCGCGTGCCCCACGACACCCCGGCCCTGCTGGACGCCCTGCTGGCCCGGCTGGCGGCGCGGGGCTTCCGCTTCGTCACCGTGAGCGAGCTGCTGGCCTCGGGCCGGGCCGAGACGGTCTGGGACGGCTGGTTCGAGCACCCCGGGGACAACCGCGGCCTGGACCGCCGCTACGAGGACCAGGGCACGGGCCACATCCGGCGCCACGGGCCCCGCGCCCCGTCGTCCCACCCCTCTTCCCCCAAGTTCTAATTGCTTCCACCTTTTCTATAGGGAATGTTGAAAATACGCCGGGGGGCGTCCTGTTCCCTAGGGCCCGGGCGGTGGTGCGTCCTCCGTCCGGGCCCGCAGACATCGGAGTTGGCATGTTGAAGAATTGCAGGCTCGGCATTCGGCTCGGCATCGGCTTCGGCCTGGTCCTGGCCCTCACCGTGGCGGTGGCCGTGGTGGGGTACGGCGGGCTGCAGGCCGCCAAGAACGGCGAGGCCCGCCTCGGGGCCGTGAACCACATCGTGGAGCAGATCCTGCAATGCCGTCGGCAGGAGAAAAACTACATCATCCGCCGGGACGAGGCGTCGCTGGCCAACTATTCCAAGGCCTTGAAGGACCTCTTCGAGACCGCCGAGACCCTGCGCGGGACCTTCGACGCCCCGGCCGACCTGGCCCGGGTGGACGAGCTCGTCACCTCGGTGAAGGGCTATGACCAGGGCTTCCAGCAGCTGGTGGTGCTGTACGGGGAGCGCGACAAGGCCATGGAGGCCATGCGGGGCATGGCCCGCGAGGCCCTGGCCCAGGCCGAGGCCCTGCGCGCCGACCAGAAGCGCCTGCTCTCCGTCCTGCTCGGGGCCGGGGCCCTGAACCTCGCCGCGGTGGAGGACCACCTGGACAAGGCCGACGACGCCAACCG
>JBFWIY010000194.1:1801-4594 GCA_050255855.1 Desulfovibrionaceae bacterium | reverse complement strand
TCCGAGGAGCTCTCGGCCGCGGCCCAGTCCCTGTCCCAGGGGGCCACGGAGCAGGCCGCCAGCGTGGAGGAGGTCTCCTCCAGCATGGAGCAGATGGTGGGCAGCATCCGCCAGAACGCGGAGAACGCCCAGCAGACCGAAAAGATCGCCCAGCAGGCCGCCGAGCAGGCGGACCAGAGCGGCGCGGCCGTGACCCGCGCCGTGGGGGCCATGAAGCAGATCGCCGAGAAGATCTCCATCGTGGAGGAGATCGCCCGGCAGACCAACCTGCTGGCCCTGAACGCCGCCATCGAGGCGGCCCGCGCGGGCGAACACGGCAAGGGATTCGCCGTGGTGGCGGCCGAGGTGCGCAAGCTGGCCGAGCGCAGCGGCGCGGCCGCGGCCGAGATCGGCGAGCTCTCCGGCTCCACCGTGGAGATGGCCGACCAGGCCGGGCAGATGCTGGGCAAGCTGGTGCCGGACATCCGCCGCACCGCCGAGCTGGTGCAGGAGATCTCCGCGGCCAGCGCGGAGCAGAACTCCGGGGCGGACCAGATCAACCGGGCCATCCAGCAGCTGGACCAGGTCATTCAGCAGAACGCCTCGGCCGCGGAGCAGATGGCCTCCACCAGCGAGGAGCTCTCCAGCCAGGGCCAGCAGCTCCAGATGACCATGAGCTTCTTCCGGGTGGATGCCGGGGGCCAGGCCGCCGGTCCGGCCCGGGCCCTGCCCGCGTCGGGCGTCCGGAGGCCCCGGCCGCTGCCCGCGGCCCACGGCGCGTCCGCCCGGCCCGGCAAGGCCGCCTCGGGCGGCGTGGACCTGGACCTGGGCCAAAGCGCCGAGCCCCTGGACGACGACGAGTTCGAGCGTTTCTGATCCCTGTCCGGCCCTCCCTTCGGACCGTATCGCGGCGTCGCCTCCGGGCGACGCCGTTTTTTCGTCTTCCCGGTTTTTCCTTTCCGGTATTTTGTTCTTGACGAAAAGCGCCAAAACCGAGCAATGCTAATGTGAACTCGAAAAACCCGCCTGGATGGGGCGGCATGGACGTTTCAATAGTCTTCAGGCTGGAGGGGTGATTATGCTCAAGAATCTCAAGCTCGGCATCAAGCTCGGCATCGGGTTCGGCATCGTGCTCGCGCTTACCGCGGGCATCGCCGTCATCGGGTACGTCAGCATGGCCAACCTGGCGGACCGGGTGGACAAGGCCGACGACGTGAACCGGCTGGTCCGCTACATTCTCCAGGCCCGCCAGCAGGAGAAGAACTACATCATCCGCCACGACGCGGCCTCCGTGGAGCAGCACGTGGCGATCATGAAGGACTTGGCGGCGCAGGTGGGGGCCACCAAGGACAAGTTCGCCGACCCGGTCAACAAATCCCAGATGGACGAGGTGGCCGGGGCCGTGGGCAAGTACGACGCGGCCTTCGTGGACTACGTGAAGCTCAGCAAGGAGCGCGAGGCCACCATGACGGCCATGCGCGAGGCCGCTTCCCAGGTGCTGGCCGAGGCCGAGGCCATGCGCGCCGACCAGCGCGACCGGCTCGCCGCCCTGCTGGAGACGGGCAATCTCGACAAGGCCCAGATCAACGACCGCCTGGGCAAGGCCGACGACGCCAACCAGCTCATCAAGCGCTTCCTCGACCTGCGCAAGAATGAGAAGGAGGTCATCATCTCCGGCGAGGAGCAGTACGTGATCGCCGTGGACAAGACCCTGGAGGAGATGACCGCCCTGGCCGCGGACCTACGCAGCCGGTTCCGGCAGCAGAACAACATCGACCAGATGGACCGCTTTACGGCCGCCCTGAAGACCTATCGGCAGCAGTGGGGCGTCTATCGGGGCATGATGCAGAAGCAGGTCGAGGGCATGGCGGGGATGCTGGCCTCGGCCCGGGCGGCCCAGGACATCTGCCAGGCGGCCCGGCAGGACCAGAAGGACAAGATGACCGCCGAGATCCAGCGCTCCAACGTGGTGAGCATGACGAGCGCGGCCACGGCGTTGATCCTCGGCGTGCTGGCCGCCCTGGTCCTGACCCGGGCCATCGCCCGGCCGGTGCGCCAGGGCGTGGAGTTCGCCCAGGCCATGAGCGGCGGCGACTTCACCACCGAACTGGACATCCGCCAGCACGACGAGGTGGGCATCCTGGCCGACTCCCTGAACCAGATGGTGCACCGCCTGCGCGAGGTGGTGCACGACGTGCAGGGGGCCACGGAGAACGTGGCCTCGGGCTCCGAGGAGCTTTCGGCCGCGGCCCAGTCCCTGTCCCAGGGGGCCACGGAGCAGGCCGCCAGCATCGAGGAGGTCTCCTCCAGCATGGAGGAGATGACCGGCAGCATCCGCCAGAACGCGGAGAACGCCCAGCAGACCGAGAAGATCGCCCAGCAGGCCGCGGACCGCGCCGCCCAGAGCGGCCAGGCCGTGAGCCAGGCCGTGGGGGCCATGAAGCAGATCGCGGAGAAGATCTCCATCGTGGAGGAGATCGCCCGGCAGACCAATTTGCTGGCCCTGAACGCCGCCATCGAGGCGGCCCGGGCGGGCGAGCACGGCAAGGGATTCGCCGTGGTGGCGGCCGAGGTGCGCAAGCTGGCCGAGCGCAGCGGCGCGGCCGCGGCCGAGATCGGCGAGCTCTCCGGCTCCACCGTGGGCATGGCCGACAAGGCGGGCCAGATGCTCGAAACCCTGGTGCCGGACATCCAGCGCACGGCCGAGCTGGTGCAGGAGATCTCCGCGGCCAGCGCGGAGCAGAACTCCGGGGCGAGCCAGATCAACCGGGCCATCCAGCAGCTGGACCAGGTCATTCAGCAGAACGCCTCGGC
>JBFWIY010000194.1:0-1701 GCA_050255855.1 Desulfovibrionaceae bacterium | reverse complement strand
CAACATCCCGTAGCGGAGGGCACGCATGTTCAAGAATCTGAGATTGGGAATCAAGCTGGGGCTGGGATTCGGCCTGCTCATCGCCATCGCCGTGGTGCTCGGGGCCGTGGCCGTGCTCAACATGAACCGGGTGCGCACGCAGTCCGCCAAACTGTCCGAGTGGCACGTGCCCGGCGTGGGCATGGCCAACGAGGTGGAGCGCCAGGTGCTCCAGGCCATGATGGAGATGCGCAGCTACGGCCTGAGCCAGGACGAGGCGTATTACGCCGCGGCGGGCCGGTATTTCGACGCCGCGCGCCAGGGGCTGGAGGCGGCCAAGGTCCACGCCGCCCGCTCCGCGGAGCTGGCCGGGTTCGGCCAGGCCCAGGAGCGCGCCGCCAAGGCCGTGGACGCCTATCAGGCCCTGGCCCGCAAGACCCACGACATCGTCCAGGCCCTGCAGGCCAGCCGCCAGGCCATGGTGGACGCCGCCGGGCCCTACCTGGAGAACTGCAACGCCTTCCTGACCATCCAGGACGACCAACTCGCCCAGGAGATCCGCGCCGGACTTCCGGCCGCCCAGCTCCTGGAGCGCCAGCAGAAGGGGCAGATGATCCGCCAGGTGGTCGACCTGGGCGCCGGCATCCGGGTGGACAACTTCCGCGCCCAGGCCACGGCCGATCCGGAGCTGCTCCAGAAGGCCCTGGCCAGGTTCGACGCCATGAACGACGTGGTGGCGCGGGTGCGCGCCGTGACCCATCGCCAGGACAACCTGGACCAGCTGGCCGCCATCGGCCAGGCCGCCCAGAACTACCGCCAGGCCATGGCCGACTACCTGGCCAACTGGCGCGCCCTCCAGGCCATGGCCAAGGAGCGGCTGGACGCGGCCAACGCCGTGCTGGCCGAGGCCCAGGGCATGGCCAAGGGCGGCATGGGCAGCGCCCAGGCCGGGGCCGACGACGCCGTGTCCACCCTGGCCTCGGCCTCCGGGATCATGGTGGCCGGGCTGGCGGCGGCGGCGCTCATGGGCGCGGTGCTGGCCTTCTTCCTGACCCGGGCCATCACCCGGCCGATCCTCCAGGGGGTGCGCTTCGCCGAGGCCATGAGCGGCGGCGACTTCACCACCGAGCTGCAACTCCGGCAGCGCGACGAGATCGGCGTGCTGGCCGGGGCGCTCAACCAGATGGTGCACCGCCTGCGCGAGGTGGTGCACGACGTGCAGGCCGCCACGGAGAACGTGGCCTCGGGCTCCGAGGAGCTCTCGGCCGCGGCCCAGTCCCTGTCCCAGGGGGCCACGGAGCAGGCCGCCAGCATCGAGGAGGTCTCCTCCAGCATGGAGGAGATGACCGGCAGCATCCGTCAGAACGCGGACAACGCCCAGCAGACCGGGTCCATCGCCCAGCAGGCCTCCCGCGACGCCGAGGAGAGCGGCCGGGCCGTGACCCAGGCCGTGGGGGCCATGAAGCACATCGCCGAGAAGATCGGCATCATCGAGGAGATCGCCCGGCAGACCAACCTGCTGGCCCTGAACGCCGCCATCGAGGCGGCCCGGGCGGGCGAGCACGGCAAGGGATTCGCCGTGGTGGCGGCCGAGGTGCGCAAGCTGGCCGAGCGCAGCGGCGCGGCCGCGGCCGAGATCAGCGAGCTGTCCACCTCCACCGTGACCATGGCGGACCAGGCCGGGCAGATGCTGGCCAAGCTGGTGCCGGACATCCAGCGCAC
>JBFWIY010000193.1:0-6032 GCA_050255855.1 Desulfovibrionaceae bacterium | reverse complement strand
ATGTACCGCATGGAGGAGCTCTGGCTGACCCGGGACCAGTACCTGACCCGCCTGGGGGGCTGACCCGCCGCCCGCCCCGCGGCCTCCCCACAAGCTCCGGCAAAGCTCCGGTCCACGCCGACGTTGACGCCCGGGTCCCGAGCCTCTAGGGTCCCGGGCATCCGTGATCCCGGGGGACCCCATGGCCCGCATCCTCCTGCTCGGCGCGGCGGCCGCGCTCCTCTTCAGCTCCAGCTTCGTGCTCAACCGCGCCATGAGCCTGGCCGGGGGGCACTGGTTCTGGTCCGCCAGCCTGCGCTACGCCTGGATGCTGGTCCTGCTCCTGGGCTGGCTGGCCGCCTCGGGCCGCCGGGAGCTCCTGGGGCGCTGCCTGCGCCTCTGGAAAAATCATTTCTGGTTCTGGACCGTGGCCGGGGGCGTGGGCTTCGGGGTGTTCTACGCCCCGCTGGCCTTCAGCTCCGGATTCGCCCCGGGCTGGGTGGTGGCCGCCACCTGGCAGAGCACCATCCTGGCCACCCCGCTGGTGCTGCGCCTCTTCGGCCGCCGCGTGCCCTGGCGGGCCGTGGCCCTCACCTCCCTGGTCTTCGCCGGGGTGCTGCTGGTCAACGCCGAGCAGGCCGGGCAGGCCATGCTGGCCGGGCGCACCCCCTGGCGCGGCCTGCTGCTCGGGGCCCTGCCCGTGCTCCTGGGGGCCCTGGCCTATCCCCTGGGCAACCAGATGCTCTGGGAGGCCACCCGGGGCGGCCGCGGGCCCATCCCGGCCCTGGACGACCCGGCCCTGGGCCACAGCCCCTGCCGGGTGCTGCTGCTCACCCTGGGGTCCCTGCCCTTCTGGCTGGTCCTGGGGGTGGCCGTGGCCCCGCCCCCGCCCGGCGCGGGCCAGGCGGCCCAGACCCTGCTCGTGGCCCTGTTCTCCGGGGTGGCCGCCACCAGCCTCTTTCTCCAGGCCCGGCACAGCGCCGCCTCGGCCCAGGAGCTGGCCGCGGCCGACGCCACCCAGAGCCTGGAGGTGGCCTTCTCCCTGCTCGGGGAGGTGCTGCTCCTGGCCGGGGCCTGGCCCGGCCCCCTGGGCTTCGCGGGCCTGGGGGCCATCGGCCTGGGCCTCGTCCTGTACCTGCGGATGCGCCCCGAAGTCTGAGCGCCCACTCCGGCCTTTTTGGGCTCACCTCCTTGTCCCGCCCTGGGAAAGGGACTATGGGTGGGGCATGTTCTATACGACATTGCAGGATCGTTTCCAGGAATTGTTGGACAAACACAACCTGAAGAACGAACCCGTGCGCGTCACGGCCCGCATGCTCAGCGCGGCCGAGGCCATCGGCAATCCGGACCGGCCGGACTATCCCCTGCTCAAGGGCAAGGAGTTCCTGGTGCAGGCCACGTGCCTGGGCGCGGTGGGCCAGGCCTACGCCGACGACCTGGACGAATACGACGGCCCCCTGCACCGCGTGGCCAACCTGCCCCTGGACTCCACCAAGCACCGCGGCCTGTTCACGGCCACCCTCAACGCCGTGGTGCGCGCCCTGGACCCGGACCTGCGCACCGTGCACTGCAAGGACGCCCAGCCCGCCCAGTGCGCCGAGGAGATGGGCCGCCGCATCCGCGAGGCCGACGGCGCGCCCGCGGGCGTGGCCCGGGTGGGTCTGGTGGGCCTGCAACCCGCCATCCTCTCGGTGCTCTCCCGCACCCTGGGCCCGGAGCACGTGGCCTGCCTGGACCGCGACCGCGAGTACGTGGGCAAGAGCAAGTGCGGGGTGCCCATCGCCTATGGCGACGAGGCCGCCGCCGAGGCCCTGTTCCAGGACTCGGACCTGGTGCTGGCCACGGGCTCCACCCTGGTCAACGGCTCCCTGCCCGGCCTGCTCGACGCCGCGGAGCGCAACGGCACCCCGCTGCGCTTCTTCGGCACCACCATCGCCGGCACGGCCCGCCTCCTGGACCTGCCGCGCTGGTGCTTCCAGGCGCACTAGCCGCCGCTCCGCCGCGCCCGTCGCCACGGGCCCCCGCTCCCCCGATACCGCCACGGGCCCTCCCCCGGGGACCGTCGCCGTGGCCGCCGCCCGGGGCAGCCGTCCCTGGGCAGCCCCAAGGACCGCTACGCCGCGTCCGACATCGCCCCGCCTCCCTCTCGCCATTGCCCCCCATCCCCCCGCTCCCGCCCGGACCTGGACATTCCCGAAAATCTGTGCTGGGGTATAACATGGGAAATCCCTCCGGGATCCGGCATGCCCGCCCCTCGCATCCGATCCCGTACCCGGCCCCGTACTCGGCCCGGCCCCGCGGCCCCGACGCCAATGGAGCACTTCGCGCATGTCCATCAAATTCCGCATCCTCGTTCCGGTCTCCCTGCTGCTGGCCATCGTCCTGGCCATGTTCGGCGGCACCTGGATCGTGACCAACAGCCAGGAGACCGACGGCCTGGTCATCAACCTGGCCGGCCGCCAGCGCATGCTGGCCCAGAAGATGGCCAAGGAGCTCCTGGCCCTGGGGCTCACGGACGACCGACCGGCCCTGGCCGCCAGGCTGGAGACCAGCCTGCGCCTCTTCGACGCCACGGAGCTGGCCCTGCGCACCGGCGGCCCCGCCCCCCTGACCCTGGACCCGGCCGGACCCGCCGGACGCCTGCCCGCGCCCCGGGGCGCAACCCTGGCCCAGCTCGGCAAGGTGCAGGAGCTCTGGACCCGCTACCGCACCGACATCACGGCGGGCGCGGCCGGGGACGCCGAGGCCGTGCGCCGGGCCGTGGCCGCCAGCGACCCGCTGGTGGGGGCCATGAGCAAGGCCGTGGGCATGATGCAGGCCGAGGCCGAGGGCAAGGTCTTCACCCTGCTCGCCATCCAGGCGGCCTGCCTGGCCCTGGCCGCGGTCTCCGCCATCCTGGTCTTCGTCGCCCTGCTGCGCTACACCCTCACCCCCCTGGCCCGGAGCCTGGCCTTCGCCCGCACCCTGGCCAAGGGCGACCTCACCGCCGTCATGGACGTGGCCCGGCGCGACGAGATGGGCGCGCTGCAGGGGGCCCTCAACACCATGGTGGCCTTCATGACCGAGGTGGTGGACCGGGTGAAGGGCACGGCCACCACCCTCTCCGACTCCACGCGCGAGCTGGCCACCACCAGCGAGACCCTGGCCCAGGGGGCGTCCCGCCAAGCCGCCTCGGTGCAGGAGATCTCCGCCTCCATCGAGGAGCTGGCCGCCAACATCCACCAGAACGCCGACAACACCCGCAAGACCGAGACCCTGGCCCAGCAGGCCGCCCAGGACGCCCAGTCCGGAGGCGAGGCCGTGGAGACCACGGAGCAGGCCATGCAGGAGATCGCGGGCAAGATCGGCATCGTGGAGGAGATCGCCCGGCAGACCAACCTGCTGGCCCTCAACGCCGCCATCGAGGCCGCCCGGGCGGGCGAGCACGGCAAGGGATTCGCGGTGGTCGCCGCCGAGGTGCGCAAGCTGGCCGAACGCAGCGGCGCGGCCGCGGCCGAGATCAACACCCTGAGCCAGCAGAGCGTGGACGTGGCCCACCGGGCCGGGGCGCTGCTGCGCAAGATCGTGCCGGACATCCGGACCATCACCGGCCTGGTGCGCGAGATCGCCTCGGCCACGGCCGAGCAGAACATCGGCACGGACCAGATCAACCAGTCCGTGCAGCAGCTGGACTCCGTGGTGCAGCACAACGCCTCGGCCGCGGAGGAGATGGCCGGGGCCAGCCGGTCCCAGGCCGGACAGGCCCAGGACCTGCTGCACGCGGTGGATTTCTTCATCACCGCGGCGGATTCGCCCCGGCGGCCCGCCCTGGCCGCCCGGACCGGGGATTCCGGCCCGGACGCGGCCGAAACCGGGGAGGACACCGGCGACGGCGCGTCCGCAAAACCCGAGTTGACCCGCTTCTAGGCCGCGGCGCGCCCGGCCGCCCGGCTGCGATCGCCCCGACAAGGCCTTGACTCGGACGCGATCCGGATGCATCAAATAGGATACAGAGCCTTCATTCCAACCCAGGAGGACCGACATGCAAGTCAGCGCCCGCAACCTCATCCCCGGCACCGTCAAGAACATCGTCATCGGCATGGTCAACGCCGAAGTCACCATCGTGGTGGCCCCGGGCGTGGAGATCGTCTCCGTCATCACCAAATCCTCGGTGGAGCGCATGGGCCTCAAGGCGGGCTCCAAGGTCAACGCCATGGTCAAGGCCTCCAGCGTCATGATCGCCAACTAGCCCCCGGAACGCGGGCCGGCCGCCCCTCGCCCCGCTCCCATGGCCGCCTATGGGGCGGGATCGTGGGAAAAACGAGAAACCGGCCCGCCGCCGGAAAGTGTGTTGACAGAACTGATACGTTCTGTATAATTTTCGTGTCAGTGAAACCTCGGTCCCCCCATCCTGGAAGGACCGCCAACCCAAGGAGGACCGCCATGCAGGTCAGCGCCCGTAACCTCATCCCCGGCACCGTCAAGAACATCGTCATCGGTCTGGTCAACGCCGAAGTCACCCTCGAAGTGGCCCCGGGCGTGGAGATCGTCTCCGTCATCACCAAATCCTCGGTGGAGCGCATGGGCCTCAAGGCGGGCTCCAAGGTCAACGCCATGGTCAAGGCCTCCAGCGTCATGATCGCCGCCGACTAACCCCCCGGCTCCTGTCGCCGCCCGCCTGCCGCTCCGGTCTCCGGGGACGGCGGGCGGGCGGCTCTTTTTCGTTGCCTGCCACGCGTCTCCTCGGATAGATTGGCCCCCACCCCCGGAGGCCCCATGCCCGCATCCCGCCCTGCGTCCCGCGTCCGCCCCTTCGGCCTGCGCCGCCTCGCCCTGCTCTGCGCCGGGCTGGCCCTGCTCCTGCTCGGGGGGTGCGCCGCGCGCACGCCCGCCGACATCATGACGCGCAAGCCCGCCGACGCCGTGGACGCCCGGCAGCTGGTGCTGGTCATCGCGCCGGACTGGGACGCGGACCACGGGGAGCTGCGCCTCTACGAGCGCGCCTCGGTCCGGGACGCCTGGGCCCCGGCGGGCGAGACCGCGCCGGTGATGCTCGGCCGCCACGGCCTGGGCTGGGGACGCGGGCTGGTCCCGCCTCCGGCGGACGGCGGGCCGGTGAAGGCCGAGGGCGACGGCCGGGCCCCGGCCGGGCTCTTCCGCCTCGGCCCGGCCTTTGCCTACGACCCGGCCGAGCTGGACCCGGCCCCGCGCCTCTCCGTGCGCACGGCCGATGCGGACCTGCTCTGCGTGGACGACGTCGCCTCGTCCCACTACAACCAATGGGTGAACCTGGCCGAGACCCCGGCCCGGGATTGGGACAGCGCCGAGCAGATGCGGCGCACGGACGTGCGCTACCGCTTCGGCCTGTGGGTGGACCACAACACCGGCCCGGCCGCGCCGGGCGCGGGATCCTGCATCTTCCTGCACGTCTGGCTGACCCCGGAGACCAGCACCTCGGGCTGCACGGCCATGGACCTGCCGGTCATCCGCGGGCTCATTCAGCGCCTGGACCCGGCGGCCCGGCCGGTGCTGCTCCAGACGCCCCGCGCCGAGCTGGCGCGCTACACGGACATCCGCCCCTAGCCCCGCCTACGCCGCGCGGCGCACGCGCTTGTCCACCAGGCGCTGCACCAGCCGCTCCGGGTCCACCACCACCAGGATCTCCCGGGAGCCGGACTGCGGGTCGGGCTTGATGATGCACTCCACGTAGCTCTCCTCGCTGTCCAGGATGCCGGAAGCGCCGTCCACCCGGCTCATGCACACCTCGGGGATCTCCCCCAGGGCGTCCACCACCAGGCCGATGCGGGACTTGCCCGCCTGGACCACCACCACCTGGGCCTGGTCCGAGCAGGGCTCGTCGGGCATGTCCAGCTGGCCGCGGATGTCCACCACGGCGATGGCGCTGCCCGCGTACATCATCTTGCCCTTCACAAAGGGATGCGAGCCGGGGATGATGGTCAGGCCCTCCAGGTTCACCGCCTCCACCACCTTGGCGGCGTTGATGCCCAGCCACTTCTGGCCGATGTAGAAGGTGGCCACCTCCATGCAGTCCGACCCGCCGCGCTTGGCGTGCA
>JBFWIY010000192.1:0-6039 GCA_050255855.1 Desulfovibrionaceae bacterium | reverse complement strand
CCCACGAGCATGATGCGCAGGCTGGCGGGCATCAGGCGGCCCCCCCGGATGTGCCGGATGTGCCGGACCCGTCGGATGCATCGGGTTCGGCCAGGAAGCGGACGAACATGACGCCCAGGACCTCGGAGGGGGAGATGGTGCGGATGCCGAGGCGGTCGCAGAGTTCCTGGCGGTCCGTGTCGAAGACCCGGGCCAGGACCCGGGGGACCTGGTGCACGCGGGCGGCCACCTGGGCGGCCAGGATGTTCACGTTGTCGTTGGCCGTGCAGGCCAGGACGCTGCCCGCCTTGGCCAGCCCGGCGCGCTCCAGGGCGTCGTACTCCCCGGCGTCACCCTCCACGGTGAAGCCGCTGAACCCCGCGGGCAGGGCCTCGAAGGCCTCGGCCCGGCGGTCCAGGACCACCACCTCCCGCCCGGCGCGGGAGAGCTCCCCGGCCACGTAGGCTCCCAGGCGGCCGCAGCCGATGACCACCACCGGGCCGGAGGCGCGGCTCACGAGGCGGCCTTCCGGACCGGAGATGGGGTCGGGCGGAGGGATGGAATCGGGCGGGACGCAGGGCGCATGCTGCTCTGCTTACGCCACAAGCGCCCTTCGGGCAACCGGGTGCGAAAATCGGGCCGGGCCGGATAGGTTCAGGCCGGGTTCTCGCGCAGCACTTCCTTGGCGTGGTAGCTGGAGCGCACCCGCGGGGCGCAGAACATCTGGGGGATGCCGTGGTGGCGGCCGCAGGCGTCCAGTTCGAAGAACTCCTGCGGGGTCAGGTAGTTCTTCACCCGCGGATGGGCTGCGCTGGGCTGCATGTACTGGCCCACCGTGACCGTGTGACAGCCCGCCCGGGCCAGGTCGCGGATGGCCTCCTGGATCTCGGAGAAGGTCTCGCCCAGGCCCACCATGAGCCCGCTCTTCACCCGCCTGGCCCCCAGCTCGCGCGCCCGGGCCAGCAGGCGCAGGCTGCGGTCGTAGTCCGCCTGGGGCCGCACGGCGCGGTACAGGGAGCGCACCGTCTCCAGGTTGTGGTTGAGCACGTCCGGGCCCGCGTCCAGCACGGTGCGCAGGGCCGCGTCGTCGCCCTGGAAGTCCGGGATGAGCAGCTCCACCGTGGACCCGGGCAGGACCCGGCGCAGCGCCGCGGTCACGGCCGCGAAGTGGGCCGCCCCGCCGTCGGGCAGGTCGTCGCGGGTCACGGAGGTGACCACCACGTGGCCGAGCTTGAGCCGTCGGGCCGCCTCGGCCACGCGCCGGGGCTCGTCCGGGTCCGGCGCGCCGGGGCGGCCGGGGGTGATGTTGCAGAAGGCGCAGTTGCGCGTGCACTGCGGCCCGAGCACCAGGAAGGCCGCGGTGTGGCCGCTGAAGCATTCCCAGATGTTGGGGCACTTGGCCCCCTGGCACACGGTGTGGACGTGCAGGTCGGCCAGCAGCTCGCGCGTGGCCTTGAGCGCGCCGCCCTGGGGCAGCTTCATGCGCAGCCAGGGCGGGATGCGCAGGGGCTTTTCGGGGTCAGGCGTGCGGGGCGTCGAGGGATCGGAGGGCGTGGACAAGGGCATCCTTGGCTTCCTGGATGGAGATTTCCCGCCCGGCCTCCCGGCTGAGCGAGGTCATGCGCACCCCTTGTATGCCGCAGGGGGTGATGCAGTCAAAGAGGGAGAGGTCCGGGCCCACGTTGAGGGCCAGGCCGTGGTAGCTGACCCAGTGCTTCACGGCCGCGCCCACGGAGCAGAGCTTGCGGGCGTCCGTTTCGCCGTTGGGGACGGTCCAGACCCCGGGGTAGCCGTCGCGTCGGGAGGCGGCCACGTCGAAGGCCGCGGCGGCGCGGATGGCCGACGCCTCCATGTCGTGGAAGAAGCGGCGCACGCCCCCGGGGCGGTGGTCCAGCTTCCAGACGAAGTAGGCCACCAGCTGGCCCGGGAAGTGGCAGGTGGCGTTGCCGCCGCGTTCGGCCCGGGCCAGGGTCACGCCCCGGCGGGTCAGCTCGGCCTCGGGCATGAGCAGGTTCTCGGCCCCGCCGTGGCGGCCCACGGTGATGACGGGCGTGTGCTCCAGCAGGAACACGGTGTCCGGCGCGCGGCCCGCCAGCACTTCGGCGTGGCGGGCGCGCTGGATGTCCAGGGCCTCGGCGTAGCCCAGGACCCCCAGGTCCTCGCAGATCACGGCTTGCGGTCCTTTTTCGGCTTGGATTTGGGCTTGGGCTTGGGCCCGGAGCCGGGTTTCGGACCGGGTTTGGGGCCGGATTTCGGGTGCGGTCCGGGTTTGGGTCCGGGTTTGGGTCCGGGCCTGGGCCCGGGCCTGGCCGGGGATTTCGGCGCGGGCCGGGTCGGGGGCTTCGGGGCCTCGGCGGGGGCGGCGGGATCGGGAATCTCGGGCACGGGCGCGGTCTCGGGCCGTCCGGGCCGCTCCAGGGGCAGGATCCAGGCCCCGGACTTGGGGTCCTTTTGCGGGGCCTCGGGCCAGGGCGTCGGGCGCAGGGCCCCGGAGGGGGGCGGCGCGTCCCGGAGCTGGATGCGCAGCAGGGCCTGGCCCCGGTCCGTGCAGGCGTAGAGCCCGACCCCGCCCGGCACGGTGAAGGGCGCGCTCACCACCCGGGCCCCGCCCGTGGGCTTGGCCCTGGCCGAGGCCAGCAGGAAGGACAGGCTCAGGCCGTGTTTGGGCAGGCCCGAGGCTGCGGCCAGGTCGGTCAGCCACTCGGGCGCGCCCTCGGCGTCGAAGGTGAAGTGGCACCAGGCCCCCCGGCCCAGGCCGGGCATGGCGCACTCGGGCTCCTGGTGCGGGCAGGGGAGCTCGGGCAGCAGGTCGTACTCCAGGAGCTCCTCGCGCAGCAGGGCCAGGGCCTGGGCCGAGCGCCGCACTCCGGGCTCCACCACCAGCAGACGGCCTGCCGGCGCGAGCTGGCGGGCGAGCTGCTGGGCCAGGCCGGCCATGCGCGCCATGCCGGTGTCCATCTCGTTCAGCACGTTGACCATGCACAGCAGGTCCGGCCGCTCGCGCAGGGGCATGCCCACCCCGCCCTTGACCAGGGTGATGCGCCAGGGGCCCGCGTCGTGGCCGGAGTCCGGGGCGTCGCCCTGGGCCGGGGCCGTGTTGCTGAACCGCCGGAAGATCTCCAGGCCCAGGCGCATGACCTTGGGCACGGCGTCCACGCACACGAAGTTCAGCCGCCGGGCGCGCAGCTCCGGGCGGCACATCCACAGGGCCAGCGGCAGGGTGAGCGGGCCGGAGCCCAGGTCCGCCACCACGGCCCCGTCGGGCAGGTCCAGCACCGGGGCGAAGGGCCGGGACGAGAGCAGACGCATGAGCCGCAGCAGGTTCCAGGGCAGGAAATAGTGCAGGTAGGCCGAGCTGAAGTGCGGGTCCGTGAGGTAGCCGCGCGGCCGGTCGGCGCGTTCGCTGGTGAGGATGGTGGAGAGGCGGTGGATGTCGGCGGGGAGCTGGGCCTGGTGGCGGGGGCGCAGGTTCAGGGCCGCGCGCAGGGCAGCGGGCAGGCGGTCCAGCTCGGCGCGGGCGGCGTCCCCCAGCCGGGGAAAGAGGAAGTCCTGGGCGTAGTCATGGGACATAGGTGAAGTGCATCCTGGCGAGATAGCCGGTCTGGAAGTCCGGGTCGTCGGTGAGGTCCAGCACGCGGAAGCGGCCGGGCAGGGCTGCGGTCCAGGTTCGGGCCTCGGGTCGGGCCAGCAGCAGCTCGGCCCCCCGCAGCGAGGTGTTGCCCGCCTTGACCGTGCGCGGGGGCAGGCTGGGCGGGATGAATCCCAGCTCGGCCAGGTCGGCCGGGTCGGCGTGCTCGCCCAGGGCCCCGGCCAGCTGGAGGCTGCGCAGGTCCGTGGCGCGCAGTCCGGCCTCGGCCAGGAGCCGGGCGATGGCCATGTTGCAGGCCGCCTTGACCTTGAGCAGTTCTTCGACATCCGAGGCGGGCAGCTCCAGCTCGCCCCCCTGGCCGCCGGGCAGCACCAGGCGCGGTTCGCCGCCCTCGCCGCGCACCAGGGCCCGGCCCAGGCGGCGGGCCAGGGGCGGGGCGTCCGGGCCCGGGGGCGCGAAGCGGCCGTCGCGGGCCAGCAGCCCGGCCTGGAGCAGCCGGGCCGTGAGCGAGAGATAGCCCGTGCCCGTGAGGCCGGGGGCGTCGCCGGGCCGGGCGGGCTGGTCCTCGAACAGGCGCGGGGTGAGCCCGGCCGGGGTGAGGTCGTAGCGCACCACGGCCCCGGGCCCGGCGGTGCGGCCCAGGCTCAGGCCCACGCCCTCCAGGGCCGGGCCCATGGGCACGCTGGCCCCGAGGAGCGACCCGTCGGGCAGGCAGAGCACGAACTCGCCGTTGGTGCCCAGGTCCAGGAGGAGCCAGGGGGCGTCGGGCGCCCCGCCCGCCTCGGGCGCGGTGAAATGCAGGGCGGCCAGCCCGGCGCTCAGGTCTGCGCCCACGAAGGGGGCGAGCAGGGGCGGCAGCAGGGCGGGCGGCAGGTCGGGGTGGGTGTCCGGGGCCAGCGCGGTCTCTTCGCCCGCGGCCCAGTCCAGGCGGTAGGGCGCGGCGCGCAGGCCCGGGGCGTCGCGGCCGGTGAGGATGCTGAGCATGGCGGAGTTGCCCGCCACGGCCAGCCGCGTCACCGGGGCCCCGGCGTCGTCGGAGAGCGACCGCACCAGGCCGCGCAGGCGGTCCAGCACCAGGCCGCGCAGCAGGGCCAGACCCTCGGGGCTCGCGGCCAGGGCCAGGCGGGACATGACCTCGCCGCCCAGGCCCATCTGGGGGTTGAGCTCCCGGCCCGCGGCCAGCCGGGCGAAGCCCCCGCCGCGCGGGAACACGCGCAGCAGGGACCAGTGCAGGCTGGTGGTGCCCAGGTCCACGGCCAGGGCCAGGTCCCCGGGCCGGGTCTCGCGGCGCGGGTGTCCGGCCACGCGGGGCGCGGCGCGCACCGGCCGGGGCAGTTCGATCTCGCAGGCCTCGGCCGGGTGCAGGCAGCTCAGCCGCCAGCCCTGGGCCACGGCCGTTGCGCCCAGGCGGCGGACCTCGTCGGCCCGGGCCGCGGGCGGCGGGGACACGAAGCGCACCCGGCACAGGCCGCAGCGGCCCAGCCCGGCGCAGAGCGGCACCTCGGCCCAGACCCCGGCCAGGAACAGGACCTGGGCCAGGGTGCGGCCCGGGGCCGGGGCCAGGGTCAGGGCGCGGCCGTCGGCGGTGCGGGCGAGGATGGCGGGGCCGGGCTGAGATATGGGCTGGGACATGGACTGGGACTCGGGGTTCGGGGGTTGGGCGTCGGGGCCGACTCTGCTCTAGCCCAGCCGGGCCGGGCTGTAAACGCCGGGCGCGCCGGGCCGCGGCCGGAGGCGAAATGTCGGGCCGGATTCAGGTCCGGGTCAGGTCCGGATCATATCCGGATCAGGGCCGGGCCAGCCGGGCCAGGGCGTCGTCCAGGTGGCGCAGCCACACGTCCACCAGGGCGTCCTGCTCCACCGCGCCCACCAGCTGGGCCCGGCAGTCGATGCCGTCGCGGGAGAGCAGCCCGGCCCAGGCGTGCTCCTCCTCCCCGGCCATGTCGTCCTCGGCGTGGGCCCCGGCCACGGCCAGCAGGGGCAGCAGGTGCACCACGCGCACCCCGAGGGCGCGCAGCCGGGCCCGGGTGGCGGCCAGATCCGGGTCGCCGCGCATGGTGGCCACCAGCACCCGGCCGTCCAGCCCGGCCAGGGCCTCGGCCAGGCCTTCGTAGGCCTCGTTGCCCGGGTGCAGGGTGCCGTGGCCCATGAAGAGCACGGCCTCGTCCGGGCCGCGGTCCGGCGGGCCCAGGCGCACCAGGGCCCGGGCCGTGCGCCGGAAGCCCTCCTCGCCGAAGAGCAGGGGGAAGCCCACCTCGATGCGCTCCCAGCCGCCCGCCGGGTCGGTCATGAGCCGGTTGGCCAGCTCCAGCAGGCCGTGGTACTCGTGGCCGGGAATGACGTGCAGGGACTGCACCACGGCCCGCACGCAGCCCTCGGCGCGCAGCCGGGCCAGCACCTCGGCCACGGCGGGCGCGCCCGCCGGGGGCGCGGCCGCGGCCCGGCGGGGGGCCACCCCCGCGGGGGGGGGG